>NZ_JBNNHG010000199.1:0-5570 GCF_050268705.1 Stenotrophomonas sp. NPDC077659
CGATGGCATGCGCCTGGGCGTACTGATCGGCGCGCTGTCGGCCTTGCTGGTTGCCACGAAGAAGATCATGATCACGCCGTGGGCGGTGAAGATCTGGTCGTAGTGGTGCGGCGGCAGGTAACCCTCGGAACCGCCAACGGCGATGGCCTGCTGGGTACGCATCATGATGGCGTCGGAGAAACCGCGCAGCAGCATGACGAAGGCGACGATGAGGTACATCACGCCGATCTTCTTGTGGTCCACCGAAGTGAACCACTCCTTCCACAGATAGCCCCACAGCTTGAACTTGGTGACCAGGGCAATGACGCCCAGGCCACCCAGCACCGCGCCGACCAGGGTGGTCAGCACGATCGGATCGTGGGGGATCGACTCAAGAGAGAGTTTTCCCAGCATGTTCATTCTCCCGAACCCATGTGGCCTTCATGGCCCGCGTGTTCGTGTTCTTCGGTGGCATCCAGGTTCTTCCCGGATTCCTTGGAATCATGCGCGTCGCTCGGGGCGTGCCCCTCGTGCGCTTCATGGCTGGACGCATCGGCGGCGGCAGCGCCGGCCTGCTCATGCTTCATGCCGTAGTGCTTGTTGTCACCCATGTGCTTGGCCAGGACCCAGCCGAACAGGCCCTCTTCGACGGTGCCGTAGTAGGTGACCGGGTACCACTCGGAATTCTTCGCTTCGCCCAGGGCCTTGAAGGAGGCCTTGTCCAGCGTTTCCTTGCCGGCGCGGACCTGGTCCAGCCACTGGCGGTACTGAGCATCGGTGACCGAATACGCGGTGAAGTGCATCTTGGCGAAGCCCAGGCCGCTGTAGTGCGAGGACATGCCGGGGAATTCACCGGTTTCGTTGGCGATCAGGTGGAGCTTGGTCTCCATCGCCGCCATCGAATAGATCATGCTGCCCAGGTGCGGGATGAAGAATGCATTCATCACCGTGTCGGAGGTGATCTTGAAGTTCAGCGGGGTGTTGACCGGGAACTTGATCTCGTTGACGACCGCAACCTTCTCTTCCGGATAGATGAACAGCCACTTCCAGTCCAGCGAGATCGCCTCGATGGTGACCGGCTTGACGTCCGATTCCAGCGGCTTGTATGGGTCGAGCGCGTGCGAGGAACGCCAGGTCAGCACCGCCAGGACCAGCACGATCATGCACGGGATCGACCACACCACCACCTCGATCGCCGTCGAGTGGGACCACTTCGGCTCGTAACGGGCCTTGGTGTTGGAGGCGCGATACTTCCACGCGAAGGTCAGGGTCATGATGATGACCGGGATGACGACCAGCAGCATGAGCACGGTGGCCGTGATCAGCAGGGTCTTCTCATCCTGGCCGATCTGGCCCTTCGGACTGAGGATGGCCACGGCATCGCAACCGGTGAGCATCACCAGCAACGACAGCAGCAGGCCCGGGCGCAACCAGCGCCCAAGGGTTTTCAACGGAATCATCGGTCGATCCAATTGCGAGGGAATGCCGTTCCCCGTCCTGCCCGCTCCGGCCGAAGCCGGTCCCGCCTGCGGTGAGACAGGCAGTGAGGTGGGGTCGAGTCAGCCTTTCAATTTTAGGCCGTCACGCATCATTAAAGAAGGGCATTGACAATGATCCAACGCAGGAAGTGACCGGATAGTGCTGCGACACGTTGTCGCAGCGGGCACACTCCAAGGCCCGGCCAGCCACGTCGGGGCGTTGAGGCCGGCTTCGGCACAGTACGCTGAATGCATTCATATATATTGAGTGCCCGCGCAGACGACACCGGATCGCAGCCCAGAGCCCCCCTTGGCGTCGTCAAGACGAGCGTCTCTGTGAATGCCACGGCCCGCTACCCTTCCCTGCCCAGGCCCGGAACCCGCGTCCACCGACAGACCAATGCCCCCAGAAGTCCAGGCCCACGCACGGGAGAGGCGAACCTCACCGGTCCCGATGAGGGAGATTTTCAGTGCCGGCTCCCGTAGGGCGCGGAGCACAGCCCGAAAGCACTGACAACGGCGCGTCCGGGCGTACGGACGCTGCTGTGATTGCGCCCGATCCGGTCTCATGGCCGGTACCGGCCACCCGCCAGACACCGGAAGGCGAAACACCCCCTGTGGGATGTTGATGATTCCTTCGTGGCTCGCGAAAAGCAGATTCGACGCATTCACGGCCTGCCCGGCCGTCCATCCCCCTCACGAAGGCGCAGCGACGGCCCTGAATCCGGACCGCCGCTGGCAACCACCCGTGACCGGTCCTGCGTTCAGGCCACCTTGAATGCGGACACGGCACCGACCAGGACCTGGGACTGCGATTCGAGCTGCTTGGCGGCAGCCATCGCCTCCTCTACCAGCGCCGCATTCTGCTGGGTGGTCTGGTCCATGCTGATGACCGCCTGGTTGACCTGCTCGATACCTGCCGCCTGCTCCGCGCTGGCAGCCGCGATGTCATCGATCAACGCGGTTGTCCTCGCCGCCACCTTCAGGACATCGGCAATGGCTGCGGCAGACGCTGCGCTACGTTCGCGCCCCTGCTCCACCCGTTCACCGGAGGTCTGGATGAGCGATGCAATTTCCTTCGCGGCCACCGCGCAGCGTTGCGCCAGCGTCCGCACCTCGCTGGCGACAACAGCGAAGCCACGTCCATGCTCGCCGGCCCGCGCGGCCTCGACCGCCGCGTTCAAGGCGAGGATGTTGGTCTGGAATGCAATGCCGTCGATGACGGAAATGATGTCCCCGATGCGGGCTGACGACTCGCTGATATCGGCCATGACCCGCTCTGTATCGCCGATTGCGTCGGCCGCCCGGGCAACCGACCGGGAGGCCTCCTTTGCCGCCGCGTCCGCCTGCTGCGAGCTGCTCGCGTTCTGCTGGACAGTGGAGGTCAGCTCCTCCATCGAGGCTGCGGTCTCTTCCAGATCGGCGGCCTGACGCTCCGACCGCTTGGAGAGTTCGTCGTTGCCCGCAGCGATCTCGGAGGCCGCGCCACTGATGTTCCCGGCAACCGACTGGATCTCGCTGACGATCTTCGTCAGGTTCTCGGCCGTTGCGTTGGCGTCGTCGCGCATGCGAGCGAAGACCCCCTTGAACTCCCCGTCGATCCGGGCGGTCAGGTCACCTTCGGCAATACGCCCCAGAAGCTGCGAAATTCTCGAAAGATTCTCGTCCGCACTGCCGATCATGGTATTCAGCGCATCCACCATGCGGCGGAAGTCATACTCGAAGCGGTCCACGTCGCCGCGCTGGCTGAAGTCGCCTTGCGAGGCCGCGTTGGACAACCGGCCTATTTCGCCATTGATGGCCTGGAGATTTCTCTTGACGCCGGCCATTGTCTCGGTCAACAGGTGCTTGTCACCCGGGTAGTCGCGCAGATTGTGGGTCAGGTCGCCCTTGGCGTACTGCCCCATGATGTCCATCAGGTGCATCTGCGTCTGCACATGGGCGTCCACCAGCGCATTCGTCTCCCGCACCATCGTGGCGAATTCGCCGGAGAAGCCATGGTCATCCATGCGGAACCGGATCATTCCGGCATCGTGTTCCCTGGCCATGTCGCTCTGTGCGTTCATCACCGCCTTCAGCTGCGCCTGCATCCTGCCCATGCCACCGAGCAGCAGGCCAACTTCATTGTTGCCCTGCTCGCTGATGGCGTTGTCGAGCCGGCCATCGGCGATTGCGCCGGCTACGTTCGTGGCCTCACGCAGCGGCAAAATGATCGAGCGGCTGATCAGGACAACCGCCGCCGTCAACGCAGCCCACACCACCAGGAAAATCAGGCCCAACCGCCCCATGGCGGTCCAGAAAACACGGTCCAGGTCGTCCACGTACACGCCCGAGCCCACAATCCAGTTCCACTCCTTGACGCCGCGCACTTCGGTGATCTTCGGCACCGGCTTGTCGGTACCGGGCCTTGGCCATTCCTGGTTGATGACGCCGCCATTGGATTCGCGTACCAGACGGATGAACTCGGCATCGGCAGGCGAATTGGCGACACTCCCTACGAACTTGTCGTTGCCACCATTCATCAGCCGCTTCGCCTGGTGCGCGTCGATCACATGGTTGATCCAGATGTAGTTGCCTTCGCCATAGTGGATTTCATGCGCCATGGCGAGCGCGCGCTGCTGGGCAACCTCGCGGCTGAGTGCGCCGGACTGCTCCTGCTGGACGTAGAAACGGAGGGTGCCAAGCGTGGCGTCCATGACATCGGACAGCGCATGGCGGCGTTCTTCCATCAGGGAGGCGCGGGTACTCATGCCGGCATACACGCAGATGGCGGCCAGACCTATGACCGCTGCGATGTTGATGAGATGCAGGCGCGTGGATATACGGGTGTTTCGCAGGGCGCGAAATCTGAACGTTGTTCCGTTCGTCATGGAACTGTCTGTCATGCTGCTCACGGTCTGGGTGGGGACCTCGGCACTCCATCCCGAGGTTCATGGAGAGATGCTGTGAGGCGCGCTCGCCCAGGGGCGGATGACATCGGTAGCGCTTCGGAGCGCGCCCGCTTTCAACTGACTGCGGGCAGAGGCCTACACCTCATCCCGAAGTCCATCCGCTGCCGACTACCTCGCCTTACAGAGGGATTCCGCGCCATGGTTTCCCGCGACATTGTTCGTCAATGGGAGTGCCATGGCGTGGTTGCCTGGAGCGGATACTCCGCCGGCAGGCTGTTTTTCACATTGACCTGAATCAATTCAACTTTTTGTTTTTAAAAGATATTTCCCACGCAAACGCACCCGAACGCCGTGGACGGAGCGGGTATTGGCAGCGATGACGCACCAAGAGGAATACGGCACGCGCGTACAGCGTAGGGGCACTGGGGGCGCGGAAGTTTGGCAAAGTGTGGCGGGGAAGCGCGGGGGCTGGCAGCGCCACCATGCCAATCGGCTCGAATGATCAGCACCTTGGCTTCCCAGTTGATGTCCGCCCATGTCATCGACAGCAGTTCACTCCGCCGCAATGCCGGTATTGATGGCTGTGAGGACCACCGGGGTCAGGTGATCGACGTACCCGTCCATCGGCAAATCAGGCAGAACCGCTTGCCGGTACTTGCGTCGGGCCGCATTGGCGTTCGCCCTCCCCTCAACCCCAGCTAGATCGCGTACGGCGAGCGCAGCCCGGAGCATCGCTTCTTCGTCCGGGGACAGGAACCGAACCACCTTGCGGCTAGCCGCTGATCGTTGACGCATGCCCATCAAAGGATTGGTCTCGATCAACTTCCACTCGACCGCACGGAACAAAGCAGACCGCAGGCAAGCGAAGTCGCGCGCTGCAGTAGCCTTGGTGACGGCATCGGGGCCAGTGACACGCCCACGCCACCATCGCTCCATCGTGGGCACGTCGATTTCGATGATCTGACGGCGTAACAGCCACGGGAACACTGATCGAATGCGGTCTGGGTATTGACGACCGCCCTTGAGCTCAGCTATCGCCCAAGGCTCAAAATGATCGTTGAGCAGCGTTTCGAGCGTGCAGCTAGTGGGCTTGGACTTTGCGAGTGACGGCAATCCGGACTGAACGTATTCAGCGACCGCTTGCCGGGCTTGGTCGCGGGCCTGATCAAGGGCGGTCTCAACTTGCAAGCGCAACACGTGAGTTGAATTGATCGATTTCCAA
>NZ_JBNNHG010000200.1:0-5217 GCF_050268705.1 Stenotrophomonas sp. NPDC077659
ACCGATGAGCTGGATGCCGAACGGCGAATGCAGCCCTTCGATGTAGACGTGCTGGCAGCGACGAGGAACTGCTGCGTCTGGCCCGCAACCTCACCGACGGCGTGCCGATGGCTACCCCGGTGTTCGACGGCGCCACCGAAGCGGAAATCAAGCGCATGCTGGAACTGGCCGACCTGCCGAGCAGTGGCCAGACCCAGCTGTACGACGGCCGCACCGGTGAAGCCTTCGACCGCCACACCACTGTCGGTTACATGCACTACCTGAAGCTGAACCACCTGGTCGACGACAAGATGCACGCCCGTTCGACCGGTCCGTACTCGCTCGTCACCCAGCAGCCGCTGGGCGGCAAGGCGCAGTTCGGCGGCCAGCGCTTCGGTGAGATGGAAGTCTGGGCGCTGGAAGCCTACGGCGCGGCCTACACCCTGCAGGAAATGCTGACGGTGAAGTCCGATGACGTGCAGGGCCGCAACCAGATGTACAAGAACATCGTCGACGGTGAGCACGAGATGGTCGCGGGCATGCCGGAATCCTTCAACGTCCTGGTGAAGGAAATCCGCTCGCTGGCCATCAACATGGAACTGGAAGACAACTGATCCATGCCGGCGCGGCGGTCCGCCGCCGCGCCGCTGGCAGTGACCTGAAAGCCCATCGACACAGCATTCCTCCTTCTGGAGAACACCATGAAAGACCTGCTCAACCTCTTCAACCAGCAGCGCCAGACGCTGGACTTCGACGCGATCAAGATCGCGCTGGCCTCGCCGGACCTGATCCGTTCGTGGTCCTTCGGCGAAGTGAAGAAGCCGGAAACCATCAACTACCGTACCTTCAAGCCGGAGCGTGACGGCCTGTTCTGCGCCGCCATCTTCGGGCCGGTCAAGGACTACGAGTGCCTGTGCGGCAAGTACAAGCGCATGAAGCACCGCGGCGTGGTCTGCGAAAAGTGCGGCACCGAAGTGACCCTGGCCAAGGTGCGCCGCGAGCGCATGGGCCACATCGACCTGGCCTCGCCGGTCGCGCACATCTGGTTCCTCAAGTCGCTGCCGTCGCGCATCGGCCTGATGCTGGACATGACCCTGCGTGACATCGAGCGCGTGCTGTACTTCGAAGCCTACGTGGTGACCGAGCCGGGCCTGACCGCCCTGGAGCGCCGCCAGCTGCTGACCGAAGAACAGTACCTGCAGGCCCGCCAGGAACACGGCGATGACTTCGACGCCGCCATGGGCGCCGAGGCCGTCTACGAACTGCTGCGCACCATCGACCTGCAGTCGGAAATGACCCGCCTGCGCGAGGAAATCGCCGCTACCGGTTCGGAAACCAAGCTCAAGCGCCTCACCAAGCGCATCAAGCTGATCGAAGCCTTCCTGGAATCGGGCAACCGTCCGGAATGGATGGTCATGACCGTGCTGCCGGTGCTGCCGCCGGACCTGCGTCCGCTGGTTCCGCTGGATGGCGGCCGCTTCGCGACCTCCGACCTGAACGACCTGTACCGCCGCGTCATCAACCGCAACAACCGCCTGCGCCGCCTGCTCGAACTGAGCGCGCCGGACATCATCGTGCGCAATGAAAAGCGCATGCTGCAGGAATCGGTCGATGCGCTGCTGGACAACGGCCGTCGCGGCCGTGCCATCACCGGCACCAACAAGCGCCCGCTGAAGTCGCTGGCCGACATGATCAAGGGCAAGCAGGGTCGCTTCCGCCAGAACCTGCTGGGCAAGCGCGTCGACTACTCGGGCCGTTCGGTCATCGTGGTCGGTCCGTACCTGCGCCTGCACCAGTGCGGCCTGCCGAAGAAGATGGCGCTTGAGCTGTTCAAGCCGTTCGTCTTCGCCAAGCTGCAGCGTCGTGGCCTGGCCACCACCATCAAGGCCGCCAAGAAGCTGGTCGAGCGCGAAGAAGCCGAAGTCTGGGACATCCTGGAAGAGGTCATCCGCGAACACCCGGTGATGCTGAACCGTGCGCCGACCCTGCACCGCCTGGGCATCCAGGCGTTCGAGCCGGTGCTGATCGAAGGCAAGGCCATCCAGCTGCACCCGCTGGTCTGCACCGCGTTCAACGCCGACTTCGACGGTGACCAGATGGCCGTCCACGTGCCGCTCTCGCTGGAAGCCCAGCTGGAAGCGCGTGCGCTGATGATGTCGACCAACAACATCCTGTCGCCGGCCAACGGCGAGCCGATCATCGTGCCGTCGCAGGACGTCGTGCTGGGTCTGTACTACATGACCCGCTCGCTGGAAAACAAGAAGGGCGAGGGCATGGCCTTCGCCAACATCGCCGAAGTCAAGCGCGCCTACGACAACCGCGTGGTGGAACTGCACGCGCGCGTCAAGGTCCGCATCACCGAAGTGGTGACCGACGAAGAAGGCAACAAGCAGAACAAGACCTCGATCGTGGACACCACGATCGGTCGCGCCCTGCTGGCTGAAATCCTGCCGGAAGGCCTGCCGTTCGCGCTGGCCAACACCGAGCTGACCAAGAAGAACATCAGCCGTTTGATCAACTCCAGCTACCGTCAGCTGGGCCTGAAGGACACGGTCGTCTTCGCCGACAAGCTGATGTACACCGGCTTCGCCTACGCGACCCGCGCCGGCGTCTCCATCGGCATCGACGACATGCTGATCCCGGACGAGAAGAAGGGCATCCTCACCGAGGCCGAAGCCGAAGTGCTGGAAATCCAGGAGCAGTACCAGTCGGGTCTGGTCACCGCCGGCGAGCGCTACAACAAGGTGGTCGACATCTGGTCGCGCACCAACGAGCGCATCGCCAAGGCGATGATGGACACCATCGGTACCGAGAAGGTCGTCAATGCCAAGGGTGAGACCATCGACCAGAAGTCGATGAACTCGCTGTACATCATGGCCGACTCCGGTGCGCGTGGTTCGCAGGCGCAGATCCGTCAGCTGGCCGGTATGCGTGGCCTGATGGCCCGCCCGGACGGCTCGATCATCGAGACGCCCATCAAGGCGAACTTCCGCGAAGGCCTGAACGTGCAGGAGTACTTCAACTCCACTCACGGTGCCCGTAAGGGTCTGGCCGATACCGCGCTGAAGACCGCGAACTCGGGTTACCTGACCCGTCGTCTGGTCGACGTCGCGCAGGACGTGGTCATCACCGAGGTGGATTGCGGTACCACCGAAGGCCTGATCATGACCCCGATCGTGGAAGGCGGCGACGTGGTCGAGCCGCTGAAGGATCGCGTGCTGGGTCGCGTGGTTGCCGAGGACGTGTTCCTGCCGGGCAACGACGAAGATCCGATCGTCACCCGCAACACCCTGCTGGACGAAGCCTGGGTTGCCAAGCTGGAAGATGCCGGCGTGCAGACCATCAAGGTCCGCTCGACCATCTCGTGCGAATCGGCCTTCGGCGTCTGCTCGCGCTGCTACGGCCGCGATCTGGCCCGTGGCCACCTGGTCAACATCGGTGAAGCGGTCGGCGTCATCGCCGCCCAGTCCATCGGTGAGCCGGGTACCCAGCTGACCATGCGTACGTTCCACATCGGTGGTGCGGCGTCGCGAGCTGCTGCGGTCGACAACATCACCGTCAAGACCACCGGCTCGGTCAAGTTCAGCAACCTCAAGTCGGTCGAGCACGCCAACGGCTCGCTGGTGGCGGTGTCGCGTTCGGGCGAAATCTCGGTGCTCGATGCCCACGGCCGTGAGCGTGAGCGTTACAAGCTGCCGTACGGTGCGACCATCACCTCCAAGGACGGTGATGCGATCAAGGCTGGCCAGACCGTGGCCAACTGGGATCCGCATAACCACCCGATCGTGTCGGAAGTTGCCGGCTTCATCCGCTTCATCGACTTCGTCGACGGCATCACCGTCATCGAGAAGACCGACGAGCTGACCGGCCTGGCTTCGCGCGAAATCACCGATCCGAAGCGTCGTGGTACCCAGGCCAAGGACCTGCGCCCGATCGTGCGCATCGTCGACGCCAAGGGCAACGACCTGTCCATCCCGGGCACCGATCTGCCGGCGCAGTACCTGCTGCCGCCGCGTTCGATCGTCAACCTGCAGGACGGCGCCGCTGTCGGCGTGGGCGACGTCGTCGCCAAGATCCCGCAGGAAGCGTCGAAGACCCGCGACATCACCGGTGGTCTGCCGCGCGTGGCCGATCTGTTCGAAGCCCGCAAGCCGAAGGATCCGGCGGTGCTGGCCGAGCGTTCGGGCATCATCAGCTTCGGCAAGGACACCAAGGGCAAGCAGCGCCTGATCATCAAGGACACCGATGGTTCGGAGCACGAAGAGCTGATTCCGAAGTACCGCCAGGTCATCGTGTTCGAAGGCGAGCACGTCACCAAGGGTGAAACCATCGTGGACGGCGAGCCGAGCCCGCAGGACATCCTGCGTCTGCTGGGTGTCGAACCGCTGGCGGCCTACCTGGTGAAGGAAATCCAGGACGTGTACCGCCTGCAGGGCGTGAAGATCAACGACAAGCACATCGAGGTGATCACCCGCCAGATGCTGCGCAAGGTCGAGATCACCGACCAGGGCAGCAGCAGGTTCCTGAACGGCGAACAGGTGGAGCGCCAGCGCGTAATCGAGGAGAATGCGCGCCTGTCGACCCGCAACGAGCTGCCGGCGCACTTCGATCCGGTCCTGCTGGGTATCACCAAGGCATCGCTGGCGACCGAGTCGTTCATCTCGGCCGCCTCGTTCCAGGAAACCACCCGCGTGCTGACCGAAGCTGCCGTCCGCGGCACCAAGGACAACCTGCGCGGCCTGAAGGAAAACGTGATCGTGGGTCGCCTGATCCCGGCCGGTACGGGTCTGTCGTACCACAGCAGCCGCCGCCGCGGCGCTTCGGGTCTCACCGACTCGGAGATGCAGGCCCTGACCGGTACCCCGGTTGCGGCTGAGGCGCCGGCCGTTGAAGCCGAAGCTGAACGGGCCTCGGAAGACTGAAACACGGGTCCGGCCTCACGGCCGGACCACCCGGGCGGTAGAGTCGACTGTTGGTCGACTCTCGATAGCAGTCGAACTAACAGTCGACTCTACCGGGGCAGGGCAGGGCGGATCATCCCCGATCCACCCCGCCAACCTGAACGGGGTACATGGAGGCCCCCCAGTAACGTTCCAGGATCAGGAACGGGCTTGACAGGAGGCGTTTGACTGCTTCTCTGGCAGGTTGCTACAATCGTCTGTCTCAGCAGGCCAGAATTTTGGTGCTGACGTTGTCAAAAAAAGCCCAGGCCATCTGGGGGACCGGCGAGGACGCCTG
>NZ_JBNNHG010000201.1:0-5202 GCF_050268705.1 Stenotrophomonas sp. NPDC077659
CGCGGTGGCCGCCTTCGGCTTCCGCTGCATGCTGCTGGTGGCCGCGCTGGGCGTGGCCCTGTCCAACCTCGCCTTCCTGCTGATGGCGCACAACCCCGGCCAGCTGTGGGCGTTCTATACCGCGCTCAGCGCCGACAATCTGTTCCAGGGCGTCGCCGGCACCGTGCTGGTGGCCTTCATGTCCTCGCTGACCGACCGCAACTTCACCGCCACCCAGTACGCCCTGCTGGTATCGCTGGCCAACCTGCCGGGCAAGTTCGTCGGCGGCGTTTCCGGCTACATCGTCCAGGCCACGTCCTACAGCACCTTCTTCATGCTCAGCGCGGTCACCGTGGTGCCAACCCTGCTGCTGCTGGCCTGGCTGTGGCCGCGCATCCATGATCGCAGCGCCCCCAGCCCCTGATTGCCTGCCTGCGCAACCTGCGGGATGATCGCCGCGGACGCGCCGAGGGGGCGGTGCCTTGCGAAAGGGGAGTGAGCATGGCCGATGTAGTGCTGCGGGACGTGGACCCGCTGCTGTATGAACGTATCCGCAGAGTTGCCGTGGCGCGCGGCTGGACCCACGAGCAGACCTGTTCGGTGCTGCTGGAACAGGGCCTGCTGAGCAGTGAGCTGGAGGTCCGCTCCGGCTTCGGCGATCCCGAAGTGGACGCCCTGTCAGCCGCGATCGCCGCCCTGCAGGCGATGCCGGCGGGGCAGGGTTTCGATTGATCTGATGTCGCGTCGCCGGGCATGGCCCGGCGCTACCCTCTGCTTTTGTAGAGTCGAGCCATGCTCGACTGCTTTGCTGTCACGCCAGATGGATCGCCCCGAGAATCCTCGGCCCCTGCGCCCCGGTAACGCTCGGCAGGTTGCCGGCCAGCCCGTCCATCGTCCGCTGCGCCAGCCAGGCAAACCCCATCGCCTCCACGTACTCCGGGTCCAGCCCATGCACGGCGCTGGATTCCACCGCCACGCCCGGCAGCAAAGCCGTCAGCCGTCGCATCAGTTGCCGGTTGTGCACGCCGCCACCGCAGACCAGTAGCCGGCGGGTCTCCGGCTGATGCGCCCGCAGCGCATCGGCAACGGTCACCGCGGTCAGTTCCAGCAGCGTGGCCTGCACATCGGCGGCCGCGTACTCGCCTTCGCCCATGCGGGCCTCGGCCCAGGCCAGATGGAACTGCTCGCGGCCGGTGCTCTTGGGCGGCGGCAGGTCGAACCACGGGTCCGAACGCCAGCTGGCCAGCAGCGGCGCATCCACTGCACCACTGGCCGCATAGGCGCCATCGGCATCGAAGGTACGCCCGGTATGGCGCTGGCACCAGGCATCCATCAGCGCATTGGCCGGGCCGGTGTCGAAGCCGCGTGGCGCGCCATCGCGTGGGATCAGGGTCAGGTTGCCGATGCCACCCAGGTTGAGCACCGCCCGGTCCTCGTCGGCCGTGCCCAGCATGGCCAGATGGAACGCCGGCATCAGCGGCGCGCCATGGCCGCCGGCAGCCACATCGCGACGGCGGAAATCGGCCACGGTGGTGATCCCGGTCAGCTCGGCAATGCGGTTGCCATCGCCCAGCTGCACCGTGAAGGCGGGGTCGGCCAGCGGTCGGTGGCGCACGGTCTGGCCGTGCGAGCCGATTGCCCGTACCTGTCCACGGGCCACCCCAGCCTCGTCCAGCAGCTGGTTGGCGGCGGCCGCGAAGTTGATCGCGATGCGTGCATCCAGTTCGCCCAGCTCCTCCAGCGAGTCCAGCGGACCGCCTTCCCCCAGCGCCACCAGCCGTGCGCGCAGCACCGGTTCCCAGCGGGCAGTCAGGCCGCGCACGAAGCGGCAGCCACCGCTGGCGGGAAACTGCACCAGCGCGGCATCGATGCCGTCCGCGCTGGTGCCGGACATCAGGCCAAGGTAGAGCGGGGCATGAGCGTCGGCAGTCGTGTTCATGGTGGCCATAAAAAAAAGGACGCGGCAAGCTTGTGCTGCCGCGTCCTTTCTCGTCAACGCAGGGCCGGTCAGCCGCGCTTGTGGCCGTTGGCCGGCTTGGCCTTGGCGCTGGCCACCTCAGTCGAAGCGGCGGCCTCACGGCTGCTCGGGGCCGGGCTGGCCTCGGCATAGATCAGCTTCTCCATGCCCTGGATGCGGGCCATGGCCGGTGCGGTCTGCGCCCGGAAGGCCACCAGCTCGGCGCCCTTCAGCGGTTCCGGCGGCGGCATGGTCACCGTCAGCGGGTTGCGGTGCTCGCCGTTCACGCGGAATTCGTAGTGCAGGTGCGGGCCGGTGGCCAGGCCGGTCGAACCGACATAGCCGATCACCGTGCCCTGCGCCACGCGCTGGCCGGTCTTGATGTTCGCAAAGCGCGACATGTGCCCGTACAGGGTGGTGTGGCCGCGGCCGTGGTCGAGGATGACCACGTTGCCGTAGCCGCGCTGCACGCCGGCGAACTGCACGCGCGCATCGCCAGCGGCCATGATCGGCGTACCGGTGCGTGCAGCGTAGTCCACGCCCTTGTGCATGCGCATCTTGCCCAGCACCGGGTGCTTGCGCGCACCGAAGGTCGAGCTCAGGCGCGCGAACGGGATCGGCATGCGGATGAAGCTCTTCTTCAGCGAGCGCCCGTTGATGTCGTAGTACTCGGACTTGCCGCCCCGTTCGAAGCGGAAGCCCGAATAGGTCTTGCCACCCGTGGTGAAGGTCGCCGCCAGGATCTTGCTGGTGTCCACCTTCTCGCCTTCGCGCCAGGTCTCATCCATCACCACGCTGAAGCGGTCACCCGGCTGCAGGTCCTTGGAGAAGTCGATGTCGTACTTGAAGATGTCGTCGGTCATCGTCGCGATCGCCGACGGCGACAGCCCGGCCCGGCGGGCCGCGGCATACAGCGAACTGGTGATCTCGCCGCTGGTGACCACCGTGCGCGTGGAGGTCTCGCGCTTGGTCACCTTTTCCTTGATGCCGTCGCCAGCCAGGCTCAGTTCCACACGGTTGTCGCCATCGCGGTCGAAGCGGATGCTGCGCAGGTCACCCGAGAGCGGCATGTCGAAGGCGATCTCGGCGCCGGGGCGCAGCTTGGTCAGCGATTCACGCGCGCCCGGATGGTCCAGCACCCGGTGCAGAGTCGTGGCGGGGATGCCGGCCTGGTCGAACAGATCGCTCAGGGTCTGCCCGCGCTGCACCCGCAGCACCTGCCAGCTGTCGCCCGGGGTCTGCTGCTGGCGGGCCAGCGACAGCGGCGGCAAGGGCAGGGCCAGGCTGGTGTGGCTTTCCGGGTAGGGCGAATCGATGGTGTGCGAAAACCCCGGCACGATCGTCGCCACCAGGGCACCGATAGTGGCGAACAGGCTGGCATGCACCCAATGGCGGCGCGTCCAGCGTTCATTGAACGCGGCGGGAAGATGTTGCCTGAGCTTCCGGTGCAGGGCGTTGTCGTGCAGGACGTGGAGTCGTTCCTGGAAGCGCTGCTTGCGTGCGCGCCCTTGTTCGGAATTGTGCATCAGTGGTTTTTTCCTGCGGCCCGGGAGCGCGGGCCTGATCGCCGGTTACCATAGACACCTGAGAAAACCGCGTCAAACCCTTGTGCCTATTGGCTTTTGTGAAGCCGGATGGGTTAACTTGGCGTTAACACCCCACACAAGAAACGGCATCGCCGGGAGTAGTCACCGTGTCCTCGATTGAAGAAGCCCTTGCCCTGATCGGCCGTGGTGCCGACGAGATCCTCAAGATCGAGGATCTGCGTGCGCGCCTGCAGGAAGGCCGCCCGCTGCGGATCAAGGCTGGCTTCGACCCCACCGCCCCCGACCTGCACCTGGGCCACACCGTACTGCTGAACAAGCTGCGCCAGTTCCAGGAGCTCGGCCATCAGGTCATTTTCCTGATCGGCGACTTCACCGGCATGATCGGCGACCCGTCCGGCAAGAGCCTGACCCGCAAGCCGCTCAGCCGCGAGGACGTGCTCGCCAACGCCCGTACCTATGAAGAGCAGGTCTTCAAGGTGCTGGACCGCGAGAAGACCGAAGTGCGCTTCAACTCGGAGTGGTTCGGCAAGATGGGCGCGGCCGACATGATCCGCCTGGCCGGCCAGCACACCGTGGCCCGCATGCTCGAGCGCGACGATTTCGCCAAGCGCTACGCCGCCCAGCAGTCCATCGCCATCCACGAGTTCCTGTACCCGCTGGTGCAGGGCTATGACTCGGTGGCCCTGGAGACGGACGTCGAGCTGGGCGGTACCGACCAGAAGTTCAACCTGCTGATGGGCCGTGGCCTGCAGGAACACCACGGGCAGAAGCCGCAGGTTGTGCTGACCATGCCGCTGCTGGAAGGCCTGGACGGCGTCAACAAGATGTCCAAGTCGCTGGGCAACTACATTGGCATCAGCGAACCTGCCATCGACATCGTCACCAAGGCCATGAAGGTCGATGACGCCCTGATGTGGCGCTGGATCGAGCTGCTGTCCTTCGATATCAGCCAGGCTGAAGCGGTCTCGCTGCGTGAAGAGGTCGCCGCCGGCACCCTCAACCCGCGCGTGGTCAAGCTGCGCCTGGCGCGTGAACTGGCCACCCGCTTCCACGACGCCGCAGTGGCCGACCAGGCCATTGCCGGTTGGGAAGCGGCGGTGACCGGGCAGGGCGACATCACCCAGCTGCCGCTGCAGGACGTGGCCATTCCGGCTGAAGGCCTGCGCATTGCCGCGCTGCTGACCGCTGCCGGCCTGACCCCGAGCAACTCCGAAGCCAACCGCAAGCTCAAGGAGCGCGCGGTGAAGGTGGATGGCGAGGTGGTCGAAGATGGTCAGCAGGTACTGCAGCCCGGCTTCGAGGGCCTGCTGCAGGTCGGCAAGCGCACTTTCGCCCGCGTGCGCCTGGTTGCTGCCTGACACGTTCCTTATGCAGATGTAGAGCCGAGCCCGCGCTCGGCTGCTCTTGACCGTATGCCCCCACGGGCGCGACGGATGAACGGACGCAACATCCGTTGAAAAAAATCGCCACACCCCCTTCACAAACCCTGTGGATGGGGGCATACTTCTCCTCCCCCGTCGCAGGGGTCGCCACCAAGGGGCTTCAGCGACACCAGGGCACCCAGCACCGCCGGCCGAGATGATCGAACAAAGGTGTTGACGGACTGAAAAAGTCTGGCATAATGGGCGGCTCGCTACGAAGGAAACTTCGCGGCACGCGGGAATGGCGCTGAGGCCACTTCCCCGGATCTTTGAAAGTATGCGCAGGTATCTTGTGAAG
>NZ_JBNNHG010000202.1:0-5109 GCF_050268705.1 Stenotrophomonas sp. NPDC077659
AGAGCAGAAGCTGCGCCAGGTCGCCGCGGCCCGCAATGCAGCCGGTGCAGCTGCGCCGGCACGTACAGGTCGTCGCTGTTTTCCCAGAAGCGGCGCAGCACGCTGGCGTTGGCGCCTTCGCGCTGCAGGTCCAGTTCGGCAGCCAGGGTGTTCTCGACCTCGGCCACCACTTCGCGCGGGCGGATCTTGTCGGCGCGCGGGTGGGTGCGCTCGACCAGCGCGGCCAGCGAATTGAGCAGGGCGATGTCGGCGTCGATCTGCTTCTCGATGCCCGGGCGCAGCACCTTCACCACCACCTGGCGGCCATCGGCGAGGGTGGCCGCATGCACCTGCGCGATCGAGGCCGAGGCCAGCGGCTCGGTATCGAAGCTGGCAAAGGCCTCGCTGACCGGCAGGCCCAGCGCCTCTTCGACGATGCGGCGCGCGGTGTCGCCGTCGAAGGGCTTGACCCGGTCCTGCAGCAGGGTCAGTTCGTTGGCCACATCCGGCGGCACCAGGTCGCGGCGGGTGGACAGGATCTGCCCGAACTTGACGAAGATCGGGCCGAGGTCCTGCAGCGCCAGGCGCAGGCGTGCGCCGCGCGACTGCGAGGCGATGTCGGCCGAGGCGCGCGGTACGAAGGGCTTGGCCAGGCGCAGCCAGCGCTCGGCGGGCGTGCCCTGCAGCAGGTCGTCGAGGCGGTAGCGCAGGATGATGCGGCCGATGCGGTTGGCCCGCAACAGCGCCTTCATGCGGCACCCCGCAGGCGCTGCACGCGTGCACCGAGGCGCTCGACGTCGTCACGCAATACGTCCACGTCGTCGTGGAAGGCATCCAGTTCGGCACGTGGGACCACGTCGCGCGACTCCTCGGTGATGAATTCGGCGGCGCTGTGGGCCAGATCGATGGCACCCTGGCGTGCGTGCTGCAGGGCGCTGCGCAGGGTGTTGGCGACCTGCACCCCCAGCACTTCGCCGAACACGCTGACGAAAGGCTGCTGCCAGTCGGGATCAAAACCCTTGGCCAGCTGCTGCAGACGGCGCGCCAGTTCGGCATCGCCGGCCACGCGCACGCGGCCCTTGCCGTTGTCGTTGCTGCGGCGCGCGTTGGCCAGCAGCGGCAGCTGGGCGAGCACGCCGGCCAGGCTGCTGCGCACGGCCAGGTCGGCTTCCTGTGCGTCGACGGGGCCGACGCGCAGCTGGTCGCCATCGACGCTGATGCGCATCGCCAGCGACGGGGCGTCCAGGGTCAGGTCGATGTGGCGGCCGTTGAGGCTGGCCAAGGCATGGCGGGTATCCGGATCCAGCGCCAGCGCGCGGTTCAGGGCGGTCTGCAGGGCGCGGCCGGCGACCGGCTTGAGGGACGAGAGCAGGGAGAGAGCCATGTGGCCATTCTACCTGCGTGGGTGGGGGCGGATGCAGGCACATTGCCGCGGTAGAGTCGACCGTTGGTCGACTGCCCCTCCGCGGACTGCCAGTCGACCAACGGTCGACTCTACCTTTCCCCGTGCCACACGGCGGTTCATGCTGTGGGGCCTTGTTACACAGGACAACACGCATGGCACGGACCCGGGTCGGGATCATTTTCGGGGGCATTTCCTCCGAACACGAAGTTTCGCTGCAGTCGGCGAAGAACATCCTCGATGCGCTCGATCACGAGCGCTTCGAGCCGGTACTGGTCGGCATCGACAAGCAGGGCCAGTGGCACCTCAGCCAGTCCGATACGTTCCTGCTGCATGCCGATGACCCGGCACGCATCGCGCTGCATCCTTCCGGCATGGCGCTGGCAGTGCGGCCCGGTGCCGGGCAGGCGCAGCTGCAACCCGTGGATGCATCCACTGCGCTGGGCCAGATCGATGTGGTGCTGCCCATCGTGCACGGGCCGCTGGGCGAAGATGGGGCACTGCAGGGGTTGCTTCGCATGGCCAACCTGCCGTTCGTGGGGTCGCCAGTGCTGGGCTCGGCGGCGGCGATGGACAAGGACGTGGCCAAGCGACTGCTGCGCGACGCAGGATTACCGGTGGCGCCGTGGCAGTGCATCCGTCGCCATGAGGCAGCGAACGTCGATGTGCAGGCGCTGATTGCACAGCTGGGACTGCCACTGTTCGTCAAGCCGGCCAACCAGGGTTCGTCGGTGGGGGTCAGCAAGGTCAAGCAGGCCGGCGATTTCGCCGCCGCGCTGCAGTTGGCGCTGCGCCACGACCACAAGGTGCTGGTGGAATCGGCCGTGGTCGGCCGCGAGATCGAATGCGCGGTGCTGGGCAATGACCAGCCCCAGGCCAGCGTGTGCGGTGAGGTCGTCGTGCACGATGAGTTCTATGCCTACGACACCAAGTACATCAACCCCGATGGGGCGGACGTGGTGGTACCGGCGGCTATCGATGGCCAGACGCAGGAGCGCATCCAGCAGATCGCACTGCGGGCCTACCAGGTATTGGAGTGCGCAGGCATGGCGCGGGTGGATGTGTTCCTGACCGCAGACAGGCAGATCGTCATCAACGAAATCAACACCCTGCCCGGCTTCACCCGCATCAGCATGTACCCCAAGCTGTGGGGTGCCAGCGGGGTGGGCTACACCGCGCTGATCACGCGTCTGATTGAATTGGCGCTGGAGCGGCACGCGGCCGATCGGGCGCTGGTGTAACCCCGTTCTGTAGAGTCGAGCCGTGCTCGACTGCGTTGTGATCAGTCGAGCATGGCTCGACTCTACAGAAGGCAGTCGAGCATGACTCGACTCCGGGAAGCGATGCCGGCCAGCGGCCGGCACTACCTACCCGCGCTTGCGGAACATCGAGATCACCGCAAGGATCAGGAACACGACAAACAGGATCCAGGCGATGTTCGTGGCGGCACCGGCAATGCCGGAGAAGCCGAGCACGGCAGCGATGATGGCGATGACAAAGAAAATGATGGCGTAATGCAGCATGACGTTCCTCGCGGGTGATCCGGCCGGGGTGGCGTTGGGGTCCATCCTGCGCATCTGCCGGTGTGCAACCGGTGATGGGGATCTCTGCGGCTGATGAAGCCTTCAGCGCCGTGACGCTGCCGTCACGACGCGGCCTTCAAGCGGCACAGCCCTTCTTCGATGCTCACCTGCGGCACGTAACCGAAATCGCGACGTGCCGGTTCCATGCTGTACCAGTGCGGTGTGCACAGCTGCTCGGCCAGGAAACGGGTCAACGGCGGCTCGCCGGGCAGGCGCAGCAACGGCCACAGGCGTTCGCTGATCGCACCGATGCGATAGGCGGTCTTGAAGCTGAGGGTCTTGTCCACCGCCGGCGCACCCACGGCGGCAAGCAGCTTGTTGAGCAGCTCGCGAATCGGCAACGGCTCGCCGTTGGAAATGAAGTAGGCCTTGCCGGCGCACGCCGCCTCCGGGGCGAGTGCATCCAGCGCGAGGAAGTGCGCCAGCGCGGCGTTGTCGATGTAGGTGGTGTCCACCTTGTTGCTGCCGTCACCCACCAGGCGCAGGCGGCCTTGGCGGGCGCGCTGGGCCAGCCGTGGCACCAGTTGCTGGTCGCCCGGGCCCCAGATCAGCCTCGGGCGCAGCGCCACGGTGGCCAGCGTAGCGTCGTTGGCGGCCAGCACGCGCTGTTCGGCAATCGCCTTGGTCGCCGCATACGGGGCCTGGAAATTCTCGCCGTAGGGCACTTCATCGGCACCGAGCCCTTCCACCGGGTGGGTGGCACGGTGGGTCACGCTGGGCGTGGAGGTGTAGACCAGCCTGCCGATGCCATGCGCGCGGCAGGCGGCAATGACATTGTCGGTGCCGACCACGTTGGCCTGGTGGTAACTGTCATAGCTGCCCCAGGCGCCGGCCTTGGCCCCGTTGTGCAGCACCGCGTCGACACCGGCCACCGCATGCAGCACCGCCTGCGCATCGGCCAGGTCGCCACGGATCTGGCCCACACCCATCGCCTGCAGTTCCGGGTAGTGGCTGCGGTTGAACGCCAGCACCTGGTGGCCGCGTTCAAGCAGGCCACGGCACAGCGCCTGGCCAAGGAAACCACCACCACCGGTGACCAGGATCTTCATGCGCGCTTCTCCAGTTGGGCGCCCGCCCAGACAGCGAGCTTCTCGCGGCCGATCTTGGCGTTGTGACGGATATCGACAGGGAAGGCCGCATGCACCAGGAAGTGCTGCAGGCCGGCCTCGGGCACCCGTGCAGCGGCCTGCGCGCGCAGCGCCTCCTGCAGCGCCGGGCCATCGGACTGCCCGCGTTGAAGTTCCACGCACAGCACCGGGACCTGCGCACCGGCCACGCCCACGCCCACCAGCGCGGTGCGGGCCACGCCCGGCACGGTGTTGAACACCGGCTCCACCTGTTCGGTGTACAGCGGCCCGCGCGCGGTTTCAACGCGCTGGGTCTTGCGCCCGCAGAACCACAGGCGGCCCTGCGCGTCGAAGTAGCCCACATCGCCCATGCGGTGCACCACGCGGGTGCTGCCATCGGCCAGGGTTTCGCGGATCTTGGCAGCGGCCGTGGCCTGCGGGCGGTTGAAATAGGTATCGGTGGCGGTGGGCCCGGCCACGGTGATCTCGCCCACTTCGCCAGTGCGCAATACGCGTGCCTGCGACCAGTCGGGCAGCGGTGCATCGTCGATGGCGATGATGCGCACCTCGTTGGGTGCGACCACGCTGCCCACGCAGGTGCCGGCACCGGCCTCGGTGGCGGCACGGGTACGTTCCAGCTCGCGGCCCTCGACCACGGCCACCGGCAGGCACTCGGTGGCGCCATACGGCGTCCAGAACTGCGCATCGTCGGGCAGCAGGCGGCGGATGGTCGCCACCACGTCCGGCGGCACCGGCGCACCGGCCGAGGTCACCCGGCGCACCGTCGGCAGCGGCCGGCCGTGCCTGGCCAGCACCCGCATCAGCGCCGGCGAACCGAACAGCTGGGTGACCCCGAAGCGCTGGATGGCATCGTGCAGCCGCGCCGGGTCGGCCTGCGCCGGCCGTGTCGGGTCCATGTCCGGGATGACCGAGGTCAGGCCCAGCGCCGGGTCGAACAGGGCGAACGGAGGGAAGGTCGGCAGGTCCACGCCGCCGGCCTCCATGCCGAAGGCGCTGCCCAGCAGCTGGATCTGGCCGACGAAGTGGCGGTGGCGGTAGACCACGCCCTTGGGCACAC
>NZ_JBNNHG010000203.1:0-5085 GCF_050268705.1 Stenotrophomonas sp. NPDC077659
GCCACCTGGGGGGCACGCTGGCAGGGGGCGCTGGCGGATGAGCGATGCAGTCGACCAGCCCGGGGCCCCGCCTGCCGGGCGGTGGTCCCGGCGGCTCAGGGCCTGAGCAGGAAGGTCACGGGACCATCGTTGACCAGGCTGACGACCATATGGGCACCAAACCGGCCCGTTTCCACCCCCGGAGCGTGGTTTTCACGGCAGATCTCGACAAATCGATTGAACCCGCGTTCAGCCTCCTCCGGTGGGGCGGCGCTGGTGAAGCTGGGGCGCATGCCCGAACGGGTGTCCGCAGCGAGGGTGAACTGGCTGACCAGCAGCAGCCCGCCGCCGGTATCGCGCAGCGAACGATTCATTTTTCCGGCTTCATCTGCGAATACACGGTAGCCAAGCAGGCGTTCGGCCATCCGCTTCAGCTGGGCCTCGGTATCACCCGGTTCCATGCCGACCAGGGCCAACAGGCCGGGGCCGATCTGCCCGACCGCCTCGCCCTCCACGTGCACGGCGGCCTGGGTGACACGCTGGATCAGCACGAGCATCGGGGGCTCCAGATAACGGGGCCGGTCACGATAGCAGCGCCCTTGGCTAAACTGGGGCCAATGAATCCGCAACGCAAAGCCCGGCTGGTCCATCGCGCCACCACCCTGTTCGCCCGCCTGCCCTGGCCGCTGCTGCGAGGCATCGCGCACACCCTGGCCTGGGCCTGGATCCGCCTGAACGCCCGCGAGAGCCGGGTGACCCGGCGCAACCTGGAACTGGCCTACCCGGAAATGACAGGCGCCGAGCGCGACCGCCTGCACCGCGAACTGCTGCGCTCGACCGCGCTGCAGGCCATCGAAACCCTGCGCCTGTGGAGCCGGACGCCAGCCGACAACCTGCGACTGCACCTGAAGGAACAGCATGGCGCGGCGCTGTACGACGCAGCCCTGGCCAGCGGCAAGGGCGTGATCGTGGCCGCCCCGCACTTCGGCAACTGGGAACTGTTGAACCAGTGGCTGGCCTCGCGCGGGCAGATCGCCATCGTCTACAAGCCGCCGGAAGACGAGGCCGGCGATGCCTTCCTGCAGTTGGTGCGCGGTGGCCAGAACGTGCAGCAGGTGCGTGCCGAGGGGCCGGCCGTGCGCCAGCTGTTCAAAGTGCTCAAGGACGGCGGTGCCACCGGCATCCTGCCCGACCAGCAGCCCAAGGCCGGCGATGGCGTGTTCGTGCCGTTCTTTGGCGTGCAGGCGCTGACCATGACCCTGGTCAACCGCTTGGCCGAGCGCACCGGTGCCACGGTGCTGTATGGCTGGTGCGAGCGCATCGGGCCGGACATGGAATTTGCCCTGCATATCGAGCCGACCGACCCGGCGGTGGCCGACGCGGACCCGCAGGTGGCCGCTACCGCGCTCAATGCCGGCATCGAGCGCATCGCCCGCCGCGACCCCACCCAGTACCAGTGGACCTACAAGCGCTACACGCTGCGCCCGCCGGGCAGTGGCGAAGATGATCCTTACGCCACCGAAGAACATCCGCATTGAGGACCGCGACAGCTGGCCTGCGACCGGCTGCCGCAGTACGTTGAATACGACACTGGCGCCCCCATAGAGACTGCGATGTCCGCCTCCCCCGGTCCTGCCATGCCTGCTTCTTCCCTGTTCGGCGATCCCGCCGCGATCCGCTGCGAACGCGCGGTGGCCGAACTGCGCGCCGGTCGCCCGGTGCTGCTGCACGATAGCCGGGGCCAGCGCCTGGCGGTGATTGCGCTGGACAGCGCCACGGCCAGCAGCTTTGCCGCCTTTGCCAGCGCCGCGCGTGAACGCCACTATCTGTTCCTCACCGCCACCCGTGCCCGCGTACTCGGCGTGGAGGCGGCCGAGGGCGCGCGCCTGCCGCTGGCCGGCGTGGCCTTCGATGCCCTGCCCTCGCTGGGCTACCTGCGCGAGCCGGGCCCGATGCCGGATGGCTGGAGCGCGGGCGATGCCTTCGATGCCGGTGCGGTGGAACTGGCCCGGCTGGGCCTGCTGCTGCCAGCGATGGTGGCCGCGCGCCTGGATGCCGATGACCACACCTTCGACGGCGCAGCCGAAGTGGCCCTGTGCGATCTGGCCGAGGGTGCGGCCCACGCCGCCCACGATTACGAACTGGTGGCACGTTCGCCGGTGCCGCTGCGCGATGTCGGCATGACCACCTTCGCGGTGTTCCGCGGCGGCGTGGCCCAGCGCGACCAGGTGGCGATCATCGTGGGTGAGCCGGACCTGTCGGCCGTGGTGCCGGTACGCGTGCACTCCTCGTGCCTGACCGGCGACCTGTTCGGTTCGCTCAAGTGCGACTGCGGCGACCAGTTGCGGCGCGGCCTGCGCAAGCTGAAGGAACTGGGCGGCGGCGTGCTGCTGTACCTGGACCAGGAAGGGCGCGGTACCGGCATCGCCGCGAAGATGCGCGCCTACGGCTACCAGCATGACGGCCTGGACACCATCGACGCCGACGCCCAGCTCGGCTTCGGTGCCGACGAACGCCGCTACGGCAGTGCGGTGGCGATGCTGCGCGGCCTGGGTATTTCGCGCGTGGCCCTGCTCAGCAACAACCCGACCAAGGCCCAGCGCCTGCGCAATGCCGGCATTGAAGTACTGGACTGCATTCCGGTGACCGGCGAGATCACCGCCGAGAACGAGCACTACCTGCGTACCAAGGCCGACCGTGCCGGCCACATGCTCGACGTCGACGCGCTGATCCAGGCCGCCCAGTAACGCGGCTGACCTGCTACCGTCTTGCGCGGGGCGGCTGCGGCCGCCACCGCCCTGCCCTGCTGCCCGACGGACGCCCGCGTGACCGAACTGCCGATTGCCGCCCCTGCATCGCCCCTGGACCACTGGCAACCCCTGCCGCGCCGTGCCGCGTGGATGGCGGCACTGGAAGGAGCCTTCGGCGGCCTGTTCGTACCCGGCGCGCCGCTGGCGGCCGCCTGGTGGTTCCTTGATCTGCCCGGCGGCCTGTGGGGTGCAGCCTCAGGGTTGCTGGCCGGCCTCGCATCCGGCGCCTGGCTCGGCCACCGCCGCCTGACCCGCACCCGCTGGCGACTGGATGCGCAGGGCCTGGGCCTGCGCCGCGACCTGATGTGGCAGCTGGAAACCCGCATTCCCCTTTCCCGCGTGCAGCACCTGGACCTGCGTCGTGGCCCGCTGCAGCGTCGCGCCGGCCTGGCAACACTGATCGTTCACACCGCCGGCACGCGCCTGAGCGCGGTGACCGTCAGCGGCCTGGACCAGGCCGATGCCGAGCGCCTGCGCGATACCCTGGCACATCAGCTCGACCAGGACGCCGACGCCCTGTGAGCCTGCCACCGCCCCTGCCGCCGTCGCTGCCTGGCGACGGCCACGAGCATCGCCTGCACCCGTGGTCGTGGTTGTTCGTGCTGCTGATGCAGCTGCGCCACTACCTGCTGCCGCTGGTGGCGCTGCTGGTGTTCGGCCAGCGCGGCGACCGCGACCCGATGTGGGCGCAGTTGATCCCGCTGGCGGCCATTGCTGCGCTGGTGCTGGTATCGGTACTGCAGTACCTCAGCTATCGCTACCGCATCGGCAGTGATGCGATCACTGTGCGCAGTGGCCTGCTGTCGCGCAATCGCCGCGAGATTCCCTTTGCCCGCATCCACAACGTGGAAGTCCGGCAGAACCCGCTGCATCGGCTGTTCGGGGTGGCCGAACTGCGCCTGGAATCGGCCGGTGGTGTGCGCCCGGAAGCCGAGATGCGCGTCCTGAAGCTGGACCAGGCCCTGGCGCTGGAGCGGCTGGTACGCCAGCGCGGGCAGGCACCGCAGGCGGTGGCCGGCGATGTGCCGCAGGACACTCCCCGTGATGAGCAAGAGCAGGTACTGCTGCGCCTGTCTGCAGGCGATGTGGTGCGTATGGGGTTGCTGACCAACCGCGGCTGGACGCTGGTGGTGGCCGCCGTCGGCGTGCTGTCGCAGACCGTGCCAAGGCAGGTGATGGACGACGCCATCGAGCGCGGCGGCCGCCAGGTCTTCGGCCTTGTCAGAGAGCTGCACCCGGGCGTAACCACCGCAATCATGATGCTGGCTGCGGGGCTGTTGCTGGGCTGGCTGGCGCTGCGAGTGCTGTCGGTGGTGCTGACCGTGCTGCGTTACCACGGCTTCACCCTGAGCGAGCACGAGCGCCGGCTGACTGTGTCCACCGGGCTGCTCAGCCGCACCCGCAGCAGCGTGGCCCGCCGCCGCATCCAGGCCTGGACGCTGCGCGAAGGCACGCTGCAGCGCTGGTTCGGCCTGCGCCAGCTGCGCATCGACAGCGCCGCTGGTGGGCCCTCCGGCGATGATGACCGCGCCCTGCGCGAGCTGGCGCCGCTGGCACCGGCGGCCACCTGCGAAGGATTGGTGCGGCACCTGCTGCCGCAGCTGCAGTGGCCCCCGGCACAGTGGCACGCCCTGCCGCAGCGCGGCTGGTGGCGGTTGAGCCTGGGCAGCCTGGTGCTGGTGCCGCTGCTGGCGGCCGGTGCGTACTGGCGCTGGGGCCCATGGGGACTGCTCGTGCTGGGCTGGCTGCCGGTGGCACTGCTGGTGGCCCACCGGCAGATGGCACGCATGGGCTGGCACCTGGATGGCCAGTTCGTGGCCGTGCGCGGTGGCTGGTGGAAGCGCTGGTGGCGCTGGGCCGAACTGGACAAGGTGCAGGGCCTGCGCCTGCAGCGTTCACCCTTGGACAGACTGTTGGGCACCGCCAGCCTGCAGCTGGACACCGCCGGCGCGCATGGCGATGTGGCCCTGGCGCTGAACTACCTGCCGCAGGCCCAGGCGCAGCAGGTGATGGAGCAGGTGGCAGCGGCACTGGCCCGGCGCAAGCTGCGCTGGTGAAGGCGGGCATCCACGCATGGCGTGGACGCCCGACGGTAGAGTCGACCGTTGGTCGACTACCGCGCGCCGCGCGGGGTTTTCGGGCGCAGGATCAACAGCAGTCGACCAACGGTCGACTCTACCCGGCAACCGCAGACATCGGCATCCGGCGGTAGAGTCGACCGTTGATCGACTACCGCGCGCCGCGCGGGGTTTTCGGGCGCAGGATCAACAGCAGTCGACCAACGGTCGACTCTACC
>NZ_JBNNHG010000204.1:0-5052 GCF_050268705.1 Stenotrophomonas sp. NPDC077659
CGCGTGGATGCCGGGGTCGGGTGTCGGCGGGATGCATCCACGCATGGCGTGGATCTACATGTGGGCTCAGAACTCCTGCCACTCGCCATCGCCAGCCAGTGCGGGCTGGGCGACCGGCTTGCGTGCAGGTGCCCGTGCCGGCACCGTCGCGGCTGCCGACGCAGCCTTGCGTGCGGCCGGGGCGGTGGCAGCCACGCGCGGCGGGACCGGCGACAGGCCGGGGGTTGCCAGGCGGAAGCGGGCGACCGCTTCACCCAGCTGCGCGGCCTGGTCTTCCATCGCTCGCGCGGCCGCAGTGGCTTCTTCCACCAGCGCGGCATTCTGCTGGGTGGTTTCGTCCATCTGCACCACGGTCTGGTTGACCTGTTCGATACCGGCGCTCTGTTCCTGAGAGGCTGCCGAGATCTCGGCCATGATGTCGGTGACGCGCTGCACCGAAGCAACGATCTCGCCCATCGTGCTGCCCGCCTGATGCACCAGGCTGGAGCCTTCGGCCACCTTGCTGACCGAATCGTCGATCAGGCCCTTGATCTCCTTGGCGGCTGCGGCCGAGCGCTGGGCGAGAGTGCGCACTTCGCTGGCGACCACGGCGAAACCGCGACCCTGCTCACCGGCACGTGCGGCTTCTACCGCCGCGTTCAGTGCGAGGATGTTGGTCTGGAATGCGATGCCGTCGATCACCGAGATGATCTCGGCGATCTTCTTCGACGACGCCTCGATGGCCGACATGGTGGTGACTACCTGGCCGACCACGTCACCCCCCTGTGAGGCGACGCCGTGTGCGCCGATGGCCAGCTGGTTGGCCTGGCGGGCGTGCTCGGCGTTCTGCTTCACGGTGGACGTCAGTTCCTCCATCGAGGCCGCGGTTTCTTCCAGATTGGCGGCCTGCTGTTCGGTACGGCGTGACAGGTCGCTGTTGCCCGATGCGATCTCGCCCGCGGCCAGCGTGATGCTGCCGGCGCTGGCCTGGATCTGGCCGACGATCTGGGTCAGCTGGGTGACGGTGGTGTTGGCATCGTCACGCATGCGCGCGAACACGCCATTGAACTGGCCGTCCATGCGGGCAGTCAGGTCGCCCTCGGCGATGGCCTGCAGCAGCTGCGAGAGCTGGCCGAGGTTGCTGTCGGCCACCTGCATCATCGAGTTCAGCTGCTCGATCATCACCTTGAAGTCATGATCGAAGCGTCCGGCGTCGCCACGCTGGCTGAAGTCGCCGGCGGCGGCGGCGTTTGCCAGCTGCTGGATCTGCGTGTTGATGGCCAGCAGGCTGGCCTTGGCAGCATCCATCGATTCATGCAGGATCGCGCGGCTGCCTGGCAGGCGGCGCGCG
This sequence comes from Stenotrophomonas sp. NPDC077659, assembly GCF_050268705.1. Classification (NCBI taxonomy): domain Bacteria; kingdom Pseudomonadati; phylum Pseudomonadota; class Gammaproteobacteria; order Lysobacterales; family Lysobacteraceae; genus Stenotrophomonas; species Stenotrophomonas sp. NPDC077659. The sequence goes on from NZ_JBNNHG010000204.1 coordinate 1,331, forward strand.
TCCGGCGCCAGGTTGCCGACCGCGTACTGGTTCAGCACGTCGATGGCATCGCGGATCGCATCGAGGTGTTCGAAGATGACGGTGTTGATGCCGCCGGCCAGCTGGCCGTACACGCCGGGGAAATCCTCAGGGATGCGGTGGTTGATGTCCGGGCCGGCATGCATCTGCGCCATCAGCTGGGTCTGTTCCGAGAACCGGCGCAGCAGGGCGGTCATGTCGCTGGTTGCAGTCAGCATGCGCCCGGCTTCATCCTTGCTGGTAGCCTGCGCGGTAACGCTGAGATCGCCACGCGACACCGCCTGGATGGCGGTCAGGGCTTTGCCGAGCGGGACGGTGACGGCGCGCGAGATGACCACGGCCAGCGCAGCGGCCACCAGCGAAAGCAGCACGATGGTGCTGATGATGGCGATGATGCTGTGGCGATGGGTGGCGTTGGCATCGTCGATCTTGCCCTGCATCTGGTTTGCGATGTAGGTGCTGAGGGCTTTCAGGTCCTCGAAGACCTTGCGGCGCGCGGGACGCGACTGCGCATCGGAAATCTGCTGGGCCAGTGCGGCGTCGCCTGCGTTGGCGGCTTCGCGCAGCTTCGCGTTGGCGGCGAAGTAGGCGTGCACACCTGCCTTGACCGGTGCATACAGGGCACGCTCCCTGTCGCCTGCCGGCAGGGCGGCGTAGTCCTCCAGCTCCTTGCGCACGATGGCAGCGGTGTCATCCATGCGCTTGTTGTAGTCAGCCACCTTTTCCGGCTGGTCGAGCATGGTCAGCAGGGCCATTTCGTAGGTGCGGAACTCGCCGAGCTGCGAACGCACTTCGCCCAGGTGCTGCACGGAGGGGATATCGTTGCTGGCCATGCTTCCCAGCTGGGCATTGGCCTCGCTGAGGCGGACCAGGGCGAACACGCCCAGGACCAGGGTCATCAGCGTTGTCAGGGTGAACCCCACGGCCAACTTGCGGGCGATGGGCAGATCGTTGAACCACTTCATGCAGGGGTGCTCCAGGTGGGCGATGGGCCGGCGCGTGGGCGCGGGCCCGGAGATTGCAGAGGGGAACGGTCGCGCCGGTGGGGGTTCGGTGACTGCCGTCAAAGCCAGATAGCGGCGTGGTCCGGGCGGACTTTATGGATGGACGTCACATTTGTTTCGGGCGCGCGAAAACCTGCGAAAGCCCTGTGGGGCGGGACCTTTCGCGGACTGCAGTGGTTGCGGTGGAAACTGCTCTGGCGACGGAGGTCACAGTGCGCTGGGGGGGAGGGTCAGAGCCCTTCGCACAGCAAAGGGCTCTGACCCCGTAAGCGACCCCAGTGGCGCGGACACAAACGAAAACCGCCGCCCCTGAGGGCGGCGGTCCGGGGGACAGCGTGGCGGGTTGAGTCAGGCGGCCTGCGGCACGCGCAGCGAACGGACCAGGCCGCCGATGTCCACGATCAGGGCGACGCGGCCATCACCGAGGATGGTGGCACCCGACACCCCGCCAATGCGGCGGTAGTTGTTCTCGATGTTCTTCACTACCACCTGCTGCTGACCGACCAGCTCATCCACTTCCAGGGCGATCTTCTGGCCATCGCCTTCGACCACCACCACCAGCGATTCGCTGTTGGCGCTGCGGGTGCCGTAGCCGTAGTACTCGCTCAGCGACAGGATGGGCAGGTACTCGCCACGTACGCGCAGCACGCGTCCTTCGCCGGCCATGCTGCGGATGTCTTCGGCCTGCGGCTGCAGGGCTTCCAGTACGTAGGCCAGCGGCAGGATCAGGGTTTCGCCGGCCACCGCCACGGTCATGCCGTCGAGGATGGCCAGGGTGAGCGGCAGGCGGATCAGCGTGCGCGTACCGCTGCCCAGGCTGCTTTCGATCTGTACTTCACCGCCCAGCGCCTGGATGTTGCGGCGGACCACGTCCATGCCTACGCCGCGCCCGGACAGATCGGTCACGGCATCGGCGGTGGAGAAGCCAGGCTGGAAGATCAGGTCCCAGACCTGCGAATCGGTCGGGTTGTCCGGCACGCTCAGGCCGCGCTCCTGCGCTTTGGCCAGGATCTTCTCGCGGTTCAGGCCGCGGCCGTCGTCGCTGACTTCGATGACGATGTGACCGCCCTGGTGTGATGCGGCCAGGGTGATCGTACCGGTCTCATCCTTGCCTGCATCACGGCGGACATCCGGCATTTCCAGGCCGTGGTCGATCGAGTTGCGGACCAGGTGGACCAGCGGGTCGGCGATCTTCTCGATCAGGCCTTTGTCCAGTTCGGTACCCTCGCCGACGGTACGCAGGCGCACCTGCTTGCCCAGGCGGCTGGACAGGTCGCGGACCAAGCGCGGGAAGCGGCGGAATACCGCATCCACCGGCAGCATGCGCACGCCGATCACCGCTTCCTGCAGGTCGCGGGTGTTGCGCTCGAGCTGGTCCAGCCCGGCGAACAGGCTTTCGGCGTGCACCGGGTCCAGTGCATGCGAGACCTGCTTGAGCATGGCCTGGGTGATGACCAGTTCGCCCACCAGATTGATCAGCGCGTCGACCTTGTCCACGCTGACGCGGATCGAGGTTTCGGCTTCATGGTTGCCGCCACTGTTGGCAGGTGCTGCTGCAGGCGCGGCCGTCGCCGCCGGGGCGGCGGGCGTGGAAGCGGCATTGGCCGGTGCCGCAGGCGCCTGGGTGGCCAGGCTTGGCGGGGCGGCCGGGCGGATGTCCAGCTCGCAGTCGTCCAGCACCCACGCAAAGGTATCTTCGATCTTGCTGCGGGCCACCTTGCCGACCAGGCCCAGGTCCCACGCCAGATGGGCTTCCAACGGGTCAAGCTGGGCGAAGCCGGGCAGGCGCTCCATGCGCGCAGCCACCTGCAGCGAACCCAGGTGTTCCAGTTCGCGGATGATGCGCAGCGGGTCGTTGCCGCTCATGAACAGCGACGGCGCCGGGGTGAAGCCGATCTGCCAGGCTTCGGGCGTGTCGTCCACCTTGGTATCGGCAACGGCCGGAGCGCTGGCGGCGGCCTGGCCTGACAGCACCGCTTCCAGGCGTGCCTTCACCGCAGCAACGGCGGCCGGGTCTGCGGCCTGGCCATGTTCGGCTTCGCGCAGCAGGGCGCGCAGCACGTCCACCGAGGACAGCATGGCGTCCACCGCCGCGGGTTCCAGTGCGCGCTTGCCGGCGCGCAGCTCATCCAGCAGCGTTTCCAGTACGTGGGTCAGGCTGGCAATGGCATCGAAGCCGAAGGTACCGGCACCGCCCTTGATGGAGTGGGCGGCGCGGAACACCGAGTTGATGATCTCTGCGTCCTGCTGCCCCGACTCCAGGGCCAGCAGGCCGGCCTCCATCGCATCGAGGCCTTCGCGGCTCTCTTCGAAGAACGTGGCGTGGAAACGTTGCAGGTCCATGCTCATGGCAGAGGCAATCCGGAAACGGTGGGGTAGGGGTGATTCAGGAGTGCGGAGCGATCAGCCCAGCACCTTCTGCACGGTGGCGACCAACTGCTCGGGGTTGAATGGCTTGACCAGCCAGCCGGTGGCACCGGCGGCCTTGCCTTCGGACTTCTTGTCAGCTGCCGATTCGGTGGTCAGCATCAGCATCGGGGTGAATTTGTAGTCCGGCAGCTGGCGCAGTTCACGGATCAGGCTGATGCCATCCATGTTGGGCATGTTGACGTCGGTGACCACCGCGTTGAACCGCTGGCCCTTGGCGCGACCCAACGCGACCGCGCCGTCTTCGGCTTCTTCAACGGCAAAGCCGGCCGA
>NZ_JBNNHG010000205.1:0-4992 GCF_050268705.1 Stenotrophomonas sp. NPDC077659
CCGTTGGTCGGCACGCGCCTTCAGGGTTCAACGCTGCTGACACATCGTGCCGACCGACGGTCGGCACCTACCAACAGCAGGCCATTGCCAAAGGGCCATTGCCGGGCCGTTGCTCTGGTGCGTGCTCCGGTAGGTGCCGACCGTTGGTCGGCACGCGCCTTCAGGGTTCATCACTGCTGACACATCGTGCCGACCAACGGTCGGCACCTACCAACAGCAGGCCATTGCCGGGCCGCTGCTCTGATGCGTGCTCCGGTAGGTACCGACCGTTGGTCGGCACGCGCCTTCAGGGTTCAACGCTGCTGACACATCGTGCCGACCAACGGTCGGCACCTACCAACAGCAGGCCATCGCCAACGGGCCATTGCCGGGCCGCTGCTCTGATGCGTGCTCCGGTAGGTGCCGACCGTTGGTCGGCACGCGCCTTCAGGGTTCATCACAGCTGACACATCGTGCCGACCGACGGTCGGCACCTCGCAACAGCAAGCCACTGCCAACCCACCAGAGCATCAGGCAAACGGCAGCTCCGCCGCCACACACGCGGCACTGATCGCCGCACACGCTTGTTCAATCGCCGGGGTGGTGGGCGCCAACCGCGGGCGGCGGTCCAGCGTACAGGCCAGGCCCACTTCCAGCAGCGTGGCATGTGCGCCATGCAGCGCCTGCGCGGTGGCAGCGGGCAGGAAACCGGCAGCCGACAGCGCGTCGATCAGCGCGGGCGTATCGCGCGGTTCCAACAGCGCCGGCACCTGCGCACTGCGTGCCAGCACACCGGTCTGCAGCAGGAACTCCAGATCGACCACGCCGCCGGCGCCCTGCTTCAGATCCAGCCGCGCGGCATCGCTGCGGTCCAGTTCGGTGCGCATGCGCCCACGCATCTTCAGCACGTCGGCATACAGCGTACCGGGGTCGCGTTCGCGGGCCAGGGTCTGCGCGCGCACCTGTTCGAAATCGGCCAGAAGGCTGGCATCACCCGCCACGCCGCGTGCGCGCACCAGCGCCTGGTGTTCCCAGGTCCAGGCGCGTTCACGCTGGTACTCGGTATAACTGGCCAGCGAGGACACCAGCGAGCCCTTGCCGCCATCCGGACGCAGGCGCACGTCGATGTCGTACAGGCGGCCGGCGGCGGTGACAGCACCCAGCAGGGCCATCACCTTCTGCGCCAGGCGCGCGTACCAACGGCCCGGTTCCAGCGGGCGGGCACCATCGCTCGCATCCACGCCGGCCGGGTGGTCGTGCAGGAACACCAGATCCAGATCCGAACCGAAGCCCAGTTCCAGCCCGCCCAGACTGCCGTACCCGATGATGGCGAAGCGCCCGCCCGGCACGATGCCATGCGCGGCCTGCATGTCCGCCTCGGCCAGCGTCAGTACGGTGATGACCACCGCCTGTGCCAGCTCCGCCAGCTGACGGGTGCTGTCCACCGCGCCCTGGCGCCCATCCAGCGTGGCCATCGCCATGCGGAAACTCAGCGCCAGCCGCGTTTCATTGAGCCAGCGCAGCTGCGACTCCGGATCTTCCACCGGCAGCACCTGCTGGCACTCGGCCAGCATGCCGGCAAAGTCGGGCATCGGCCCGGACACGCGCACGTCCAGCAGTTCATCCAGCAGCAGCGGGTAGGCGGCCAGGCGTTCGGCCAGCAGTGCGCTGCGCGCCAGCACATCCACCAGGCGCGCCAGTGCGCTGGGTTGCTCGTCCAGCAGCGCCAGATAGCTGGTCCGGCGCAGCACCGCCTGCAGCAGGCCGAGCACGCGCTTGAGCGCGGCATCGGGATGGGGGGAGCGCGTGGCCGCATGCAGCAGCGCGGGCAGGACGCGGTCCAGGCGCGCACGCGCGGCATCGGACAGCGACTTCACGCCGGTGCCCTGGGCAAAATCGCGCAGCGACTGGTCGGCGCCGCCGGCATCGAGGAAACCGGCTTCGGCCAGCAGTCCGGCATTGCTGCCTTCGGGCAGGCTGCGCCAGTAGCTGGCCAGTGCATCGGGTGCGGCCTGGCCTTTGCGCGGGGCCAGCAGCGCGGCGAATTCGGTGCTGACGCGCTGCTGCTGCACACTGAGGGCCGCGCGCAGTGCATCCCAATCGGCGTAGCCCAGGCCAAGGGCAATGCGCTGGCGATCCAGCGGGTCACTGGGCAGCACATGGGTCTGCGCATCGCGCAGCATCTGCAGGCGGTTTTCCACGCGGCGCAGGAACAGATAGGCCTCGCGCAGCGCGGCCCCATCGGCCGGCGCGATCTGGCCGGCGTTGACCAGCGCCTGCAGCGCCACCAGCAGGCGCCGCTCGCGCAGCACCGGCTCGCGCCCGGCACGGATCAGCTGCAGCGCCTGGCACAGGAATTCGATTTCGCGGATGCCACCGGCACCGCGCTTGATGTCTTCATGCAGCTCGCGGCGCGCGACTTCAGCGGTGATCGCCGCCTTCATTTCGCGCAGGCCATCGAGCGCGGTGAAATCCAGGTAGCGGCGGTAGACGAACGGGCGCAGCGTCTGCAGCCACGCTTCACCGGCGGCGATATCGCCGGCTACCGCACGTGCCTTCAGCCAGGCATAGCGTTCCCAGTCGCGGCCCTCGCGCTGGAAGTACTGGTCCATCGCCGCGAACGACAGTGCCACCCGGCCAGCGCTGCCGAACGGGCGCAGGCGCAGGTCGACGCGGTGGCTGAAGCCATCGACGGTGGTTTCGTCCAGCAGCTTGGCCAGGCGCTGGCCAAGACGGGCGAAGTATTCCTCGGCCGCCAACGCACGCGGGCCGTCGGATTCGCCGCCCTGCGCATAGGCGTAGACCAGGTCGATGTCGGAACTGAAGTTGAGCTCGCCACCGCCAAGCTTGCCCAGGCCGAACACCACCAGCTGCATCACGCGGCCGTCGTCATCGCGGATGACGCCATGGCGCTGGGCGAATTCCTGCTGCAGGGCGTCCAGTGCCAGGCGCAGGCAGTCCTCGGCCAGGGTGGTGGCACCGGCCAGGGTCTGCGGCACGTCGTCCAGGCCGGCCAGATCGCGCCAGACCAGGCGGGTGGACATGGCCGCGCGCCAGCGCCGCAGCTGCGCCGGCCAGTCGCTGGGCTGCTGCGCGTCGAGCACCGGCGCCAGCAGCGGCGGGCAGCCGGGCTGGGCCAACCGGGCCAGCAGCGTGGGCTGCCGCACCAGGGTGTCGAGGGCGAAATCGCTGGCCACCGCCAGACGGACCAGCGGCGCCCGCAGTTGTGCGGGGATGGGCGCTGGCAGCACCTGCGCCAGGCGAGCCAGCGCGCGGTCGACCAGGGGCTGCAGGGGGGCGGGCAGTTCAGCGGGGGCGAGGGTCATGGCCTGATTGTATCGACCCGGCCGGGGCGCGACGGACCCGGTAGTGCCGGCCGCTGGCCGGCAGGGGGCACGGGTTGCCGGTTGCAGGCTGCCGGCCAGCGGCCGGCACTACCCATGGCGCAAACCGCCTGTTCAGCTTGGGCATCAGACAATAAAAAAGCCCGCTTGCAGCGAACTGCCAGCGGGCTCTGCTCCCTCCCCCACGTCGGGATGCAGGGCCATCGTGCGGGCTTCGGAACGACATTGCACGCTGCACTGCAAAACAGAACTGGTGGGTGTGGTAGCCCACGCCCCGGAAAAGCCATTCCACGAAGGTAGAACGCCCCGTACGGCGGGGGATGGCCGATAATCGGGTTTTCCCCCTGAAACACGTGTCGTCATGTCTGTTGATCGCATCGCCAACGCGCGTCTCCGTGACCGCGTGGTCTCCGCCGAGGCCGCAGCCGCGCTGATCCAGCCCGGTGAAACCGTCGCCATGAGCGGCTTCACCGGGTCCGGTTACCCCAAGGCCGTTCCAGTCGAACTTGCCCGCCGCATCGAGGCGGTGCACGCCCAGGGCCAGCCCTTCCAGATCAAGCTGATGACCGGCGCCTCGACCGCGCCGGAACTCGATGGCGCGCTGGCCAAGGCCGATGGCATCGCCATGCGCATGCCGTTCCAGAGCGACCCGGATGCGCGCAACCGCATCAACGAGGGCAAGCTGGATTACATCGACATCCACCTCAGCCACGTCGCCCAGCATGTGTGGTTCGGCTTCTACGGCGAGATCGACACCGCGGTGATCGAAGTGTCGGCCATCCGCGAGGACGGCTCGCTGGTGCCCTCCACCTCGGTGGGCAACAACAAGACCTGGCTGGACCTGGCGAAGAAAGTGATCGTCGAGGTCAACGAATGGCAGCCGGCCGGCGTGGACGGCATGCATGACATCTACTACGGCACCGCACTGCCGCCGCACCGCAAGCCGATTCCGCTGGTCAATGCCAACGACCGCATCGGCGAGACCGCGCTGCGCTGCGACCCGGACAAGATCGTGGCCGTGGTGCGCACCAACGGCCCGGACCGCAACAGCCCGTTCAGCCCGATCGATGCCACCAGCGAGCAGATCGCTTCGCACCTGATCGAGTTCCTCAAGCACGAGGTGAAGAAGGGTCGCCTGCCGCCGAACCTGCTGCCGCTGCAGTCGGGCGTGGGCAACATCCCCAATGCCGTGCTGGCCGGCCTGGCCAGGAGCGGTTTCCGCGGTCTGGCCGCGTTCACCGAGGTGATCCAGGACGGCATGCTCGACCTGCTGCGCGACGGCGTGCTGAGCTATGCCTCGTGCACCGGCTTCGCGCTGAGCCCGCAGGCCAACGAGACGTTCAAGGAACACATCGATTTCTACCGCGAGCGCATCATCATGCGCACGCAGGAAATCTCCAACCACCCGGAACTGGTGCGCCGCCTGGGCTGCATTGGCATGAACGGCATGATCGAGGTGGACATCTACGGCAACGTCAATTCGACGCACGTGATGGGCACGCGCATCATGAACGGCATCGGCGGTTCGGGTGACTTCGCCCGCAACGGCTTCCTGTCGGCGTTCCTGAGCCCATCCACCGCCAAGAACGGCACCATTTCGGCGATCGTGCCGATGGCCAGCCACGTCGACCACACCGAGCACGACGTGTCGGTGATCGTGACCGAACAG
>NZ_JBNNHG010000206.1:0-4927 GCF_050268705.1 Stenotrophomonas sp. NPDC077659
TAGGTGCCGACCGTTGGTCGGCACGGCGCGTCATCCACGCATGGCGTGGATCTACTTCACCAGCGCGATCTCCAGCCCCAGCCACGCCACGAACGCAGCCAGCAGGATCGCGCCCTCACCGCGGCTGATCTTCAGGTCGCCACGCAGCATCGGGTACAGCACCAGGGCGAAAGCGAGCAGCGCCGGCAGTTCCAGGCGAACGAACGAGGCCGGCAAGGCCAGCGGCTGCAGCAGCCCCATCGCGCCAATCACCAGCAGCAGATTGACCACACTGGAGCCCAGCACGTGACCCAGTACCATGTCACCGTGGCCTCGACGCGCCGCCACAAGTGCCGCCGCCACTTCCGGCAGCGCGGTGCCGAGCGCCACCGGCAGCAGGCCCACCAGCAGCGGCGTCCAGCCCAAGGCCGAACCGAAATCCGCCGCAGCACCCACCACCAGGCGCGCGCCCCAGTACAGCGTCAGCGCGGCGATCAGCACCCGCAGCACGTTCAGCGGCAGGCTGGTGCGACTCAGCGCGGATTCGGCGATGACCGCCTGCACATCCGGCGCCTCCAGGCGCCCGCGACGCAGCAGCACGGCCTGCACCAGCACGAAGGCTGCCACCAGCACGCCGGCCTCCCAGCGCTGCAGGCGACCATCCAGACCAAACACGATCAGCAGCAGGCCGGCGGCCAGCAGCGACCACCACAACACGCCCTGAAGGCGCGCGCGCAGCAGCAGCGGCGCGGCGATGGCGGCCACGGCCAGGGTCAGGCCGAGATTGGCGATGCTGCTGCCGATGGCGTTGCCCAGGGCCAGCTCGGGCTGGCCGACCAGCAGCGCGCGCGCATTGACCGCCAGCTCCGGCAGCGAGGTGGCGACGCCGAGCAGCAGCAGGCCGGCAGTGAAGGCGCTGGCGCCAAAGCGCTGGGCGAGGCCGGCGACGGCCTTGACGATGGAATCCCCGCCCAGTGCCAGCAGCAGCAGGCCAAGCAGGAACCAGGCGATTGAAATGGCGATCATCGAGCACTCCCCAGCGGTCGTGGCGCGATTCTACGCGTGGCCCACCCACTGCGGGTGCCCACGCCAGCCAAGATCAGCCGCAGCCTTCCACGTAATCCACCTGCGGGGTCTGGCCGACCCGCCAGCTGCCCACCTTGCCATCGGCCCCCAGCGTGAAATCGATGATGGCCGCGCCGTCCTGGGCCGGGCGCACACGCAGGTGCTGGGCCTTGTCGTCGTACTTGTCCGGGCCGACATCGGCGCGCTCGGGGTAGAGCAGCTGCAGTTCGCCCAGGGTCATGCCGACCTTGCCGCCGCCCGGGGCGACGATGCCGGTGCTGCGCACGTCGTAACGCACCAGCTTGCGGCCTTCGATCATCAGGCGCGGATCCTCGGCATTCTGCGGGCGCAGGAAATAGCAGCCATCGTTGCTGTCGTCAGCCGGACGCGGCTTGCCCGCCGCGTCCGTGCCCAAACCCTGCAGCGGCGTACCGAAGCCACTGCGTACGTCGGCGATGGCCGCGCCCAGGTGGGCACCGCCGAAGCCGTCCAGGCGTGCCTGGCTGTCGCTGCGCGGGTCGACCGGCGAGGTGATGGCCAGATCGGCATCGGCCGGGGCAGTAGCGGTCGCCGCGTCCTTGGCCGGGGCTGGGGCAGCCTCGGGGCTGTCGGGGCTGCGCGAACAGGCGGCCAGCGACAGCAGCAACAGACCGGCAATCGGGAGGTGTTTCATGGCGCGGTTCCTTGGCACGGGATGGCTGCACGCTAGCCCAGCCCGCGTGCAGGCGCTGCATTGTCATCGCCGTTTCATTCCCCGCGTTCAGGCTCGGCGTGCACCGACTTGGCTGTCCCTCCCATGCAACCGCGCAAGACCGACCTCGCCCGAACCGCGCTGCAGGCCCACCGCGCGCCGCTGGACATGCGCCAGCGCCGCCTGCTGATCCTGTGTGATGGCCAGCGCAGCATTGCCGACCTGACCGGATTGATGGGCCAGGAAGCGCCGGCCATGGTCATCGAGCTGATCCAGGGGGGGTACCTGGAAACCGGCGCGGAGACATCGCCGGTACCGCATTCCGCGCCAAAAACGACAACCCACCCTGCACCGCCGCCGTCCGCTCTGTCTTCTACAACCAGCGTCCCGGTCGAACGTCGCCGCTCGCTGGTGGCCGCGCGCATCTACCTGCTGGGCATTCTGGAAATGCAGCGCAACCCGATGGCCGCCGCGCTGTTCCGCGACCTGCAGCAGGCCCGCGCCGAAGACGATGTGGTGAAGGTGCTGCAGGCGGCGCTGCAGGTGCTGCCCGGCATGACCTCGGAAGGCTACTGCCGGCGCGTGCGGCAGCGCCTGCTGGAAGCGCTGCCGATGGAGCATTGCGACTCCTTCGCGGCCACGGCGTAGGTAGAGTCGACCGTTGGTCGACTGCTCCTGCCTGAAAATCCCGCGCTGCGCGCGGCAGTCGACCAACGGTCGACTCTACCCCGCCCGGCCCCTGCTACGCCGGACGGAAATTGTTGCGCAGGCCGTTCCAGCACTGCTGGTAATCGCCCTGGCGGTGGCCGGCGGCCAGCGCCTGTGCGCTTGGGCGGATTACCGCGCGGGTTTCGAACATGAAGGCCATCGTGTCCTTGATGACATCGGCCTTGGACAGATCGGCACTGGATGCCTTGTCGAAGGTTGGTGCATCCGGGCCGTGCCCGCTCATGCAGTTGTGCAGCGACGCCCCACCGGGCACGAAGCCTTCAGCCTTGGCATCGTAGGCACCGTGCACCAGGCCCATGAATTCACTGGCGATATTGCGGTGGAACCACGGCGGGCGGAACGTGTTCTGCGCCACCAGCCAGCGCGGCGGGAAGATGGCGAAATCCATGTTGCTGGTGCCGGGCGTGTCGCTGGGCGAATGCAGCACCAGGAAGATCGACGGGTCCGGATGGTCGTAGCTGATCGAGCCGATGGTGTTGAAGCGACGCAGATCGTAGCGGTACGGCGCGTAATTGCCGTGCCAGGCCACCACGTCCAGCGGCGAATGGTCGATGGGCGCGCGCCACAGGCGGCCTTCGAACTTGGCGATCAGCTCGAAATCACCATCCACATCCTCGAAGGCGGCATGCGGGGTTTCGAAGTCGCGCGGGTTGGCCAGGCCGTTGGCGCCGATCGGGCCCAGGTCCGGCAGCTTCAGAAGCGCGCCGTAGTTCTCGCATATGTAGCCGCGGCTGGGACCATCGGGCAGTTCGACGCGGAAGCGCACGCCGCGCGGGATCACCGCGATCTGCTGCGGTTCGATCTCCAGCACACCCATTTCGGTCAGCAGGCGCAGCGCGCCCAGCTGCGGGACGATCAGCAGTTCGCCGTCGGCGTTGTAGAAGTAGCGGCCGACCATGTCCCGGTTGGCGGCGTACAGATGGATGCCGACACCGGCATGCGCATCGGGCGCACCGTTACCGCCCATCGTGTAAAGGCCTTCAACGAAATCGGTCGGCAGTTCCGGCAGCGGCAGCGGGCTCCAGCGCAGCTGGTTGGGCGAGGCCGGCTGCGCGCCGAAATCACACTGCAGCTGCGACTGCGCGAACGGGGTGAATTCGCCGTGGGTCACCGCTGGGCGGATGCGGTACAGCCAGCTGCGGCGGTTGCTGCCGCGCGGCGCGGTGAACGCGGTGCCGGACAGCTGCTCGGCATACAGGCCGTGGGCCACCTTCTGCGGTGAATTCTGCCCGACCGGCAGCGCGCCGGCGACGGCCTCGGTGGCGAACTCGTTGCCGAAACCGGACTGATAGCCGCGGGCGATGAGGGCGGTGGACATGGTGGCTCCTGGAACGGAATGCCGGAACGGAAAGCAGCCGAGCATGGCTCGGCTCTACTGGTGAGCAGCCGCCGGGCGTGGCCCGGCGCTACCGAGGGATGATGCAGATCCGAAACGTTACAGCACGCCGCGGCGGATCTGGTCGCGCTCGATGCTTTCGAACAGCGCGGTGAAGTTGCCTTCGCCGAAGCCTTCGTTGCCCTTGCGCTGGATGATCTCGAAGAAGATCGGGCCGATGCAGTTCTGGGTGAAGATCTGCAGCAGCTTGCGCTGGTGGGTTTCCGGATCGGCGTCGATCAGGATCCTGTTCTTGGCCAGGCGCGCCACGTCTTCACCGTGGTTCGGCACGCGCTGGTCGATCACGTCAAAGTAGGTCTCCGGCGTGTCGAGGAAATCCACGCCCTGCGCGCGCATGGCTTCGACGGTCTCGTAGATGTTGTCGGTGAAGCAGGCAATATGCTGGATGCCCTCGCCCTTGTACGCGTCCAGATACTCGTTGATCTGGCTCTTCGGGTCGGACGATTCGTTCAGCGGGATGCGCACGATGCCGTCCGGCGCGGTCATCGCCTTGGACACCAGGCCGGTCTTCAGACCCTTGATGTCGAAGTAGCGGATCTCGCGGAAGTTGAACAGGCGCTCGTAGTAATCCGACCACTGCTGCATGTTGCCGAAGTACAGGTTGTGGGTCAGGTGGTCGATGAAGGTCAGGCCGAAGCCGACCGGGTGCAGGTCGGCGCCGTCGATCACCTCGTAGTCGCCATCGAAGACGCTGCCGGCGGTGCCGTAGCGGTCCACCAGATACAGCATGCAATCGCCGATGCCCTTGATGACCGGGGCGTTGACGGCCTTGCTGTCCGGCTTGAAGGCAATGGCTTCAGCGCCGTTGCCCAGGGCGGTCTGGTAGACCTCCTGGCCCGGCTTCTTGAAGCGGATGGCGAAGCCGCAGGCGCACGGGCCGTGCTTTTCGGCGAAGTCGGCGGCGAAGGAATCGGGGTCTTCGTTGACGAGGAAGTTGACGTCGCCCTGGCGATAGACGGTAATCGGACGCTGCTTGTGCTTGAGCACCGCGCTGAAGCCCATCTTGCGGAAGGCGCGACACCTCGGCCCTTGCGGTGACCTACCTGTCGCTGGCGCTGATCATCATG
>NZ_JBNNHG010000207.1:0-4849 GCF_050268705.1 Stenotrophomonas sp. NPDC077659
CTTCGCAAGCGCCCGAACGCCCAGCCGCCAGCGGCTGGGCCGGGCCCCGGAGGGGTACTTGCGCCGTCCCCCGGAACCTGAGCCACCCTGCCTCCCACAGGAAGCCAGCTTTTGACGTAGATTTGGAGGTTGCCGGCCAGCGGCCGGCCCTACCGCAGGTGCCGGGCGCAGCCCGGCCGTATCATCCCCCCATGCCCCGTGAAAACCTCAACGACCTGCAGGCCTTCGTCCACGTTGCCCGCCAGGGCAGCTTCACCAAGGCCGCCGCCCAGCTCGGCGTCTCACAGTCCGCCCTCAGCCACGCCATGCGCAGCCTGGAAGAGCGCCTCGGCGTACGCCTGCTCACCCGCACCACCCGCAGCGTGTCCACCACCGAAGCCGGCGCGCGCCTGCTGGACACCCTCGCCCCGCGCCTGGCCGAGATCGAGCAAGAACTGGCCGCGCTGGCCGAGTACCGCGAGCGCCCCGCCGGCACCATCCGCATCAACGCCACCGGCCACGCCGCCGAATACCTGGCCTGGCCACGGCTCGCCCCGCTGCTGCAGCAGTATCCCGATCTGAACGTCGAACTGACCGCCGACTACGCACTGGCCGACATCGTCGCCGAACGCTATGACATCGGCATCCGCCTGGGCGAGCGTCTGGCCCGCGACATGGTGGCGATGCCGATCAGCCCGCCGCTGCGCATGCGCGTGGTGGGTGCGCCCGGTTACTTCCGCCAGCACACTGTGCCGCGCCATCCCCACGAGCTGGCCGCGCACAACTGCATCACCCTGCGCCTGCCTACGCACGGCGGGTTGATGCCGTGGGACTTCGGCCAGGATGGCAACGAACTGAGCGTCCGCGTCAGCGGGCAATGGACCTTCAACAGCATGGGCATGACCCGCGAAGCCGCGCTGGCCGGCAGCGGCCTGGCCTGGCTGCCCGAAGACCAGGTGCTGGCGCTGCTGGAACAGGGGCGCCTGCTGTCGGTGCTGGATGACTGGTGCCCGACCTTCGACGGCTACTACGCCTATTATCCCTCACGCCGCCACGTCAGCGTGGCCATGCGCACGGTGCTGGATGCGCTGCGCGGGCCGATGGGGTGAAAACCCGAGGAGTGCGGACCAACGGTCCGCACCCACCACCAACGGTCCGCACCCACCACCAACAATCCGCACCCTCAACAGGGCAGATCAGCCCTTGACCTGCGCCGCGCGCTGCGCGTTGTAGCGCTCGCCCACGATCGACACTTCTTCCAGCACCTGCGCGATGCGCTGCAGTTCGTCTGCGGACAACACCAGGTGGGCAGCGGCCAGGTTCTCCTCCAGGCGATGGAGCTTGGTCGTGCCCGGGATCGGCACGATCCACGGTGCCTGCGCCAGCAGCCAGGCCAACGCCACCTGCGCCGGGGTCGCGCCACGCGCAGCAGCAATGGTGCCGATGCGATCCACCAGCGCCTGGTTGGCCCGGCGGGCTTCCACTTCAAACCGCGGCACGGTGTTGCGGAAATCGTTGTCGCTGAAGGTGGTATCGGCGGTGATGGTGCCGGTCAGGAAGCCACGGCCAAGCGGGCTGAAAGGCACGAAACCGATCCCCAGCTCCTGCAGCGTTGGCAGCAGTTCGCGTTCCGGTTCACGCCACCACAGCGAGTACTCGCTCTGCACTGCGGCCACCGGCTGCACTGCATGCGCACGACGCACCGTCGCCGCACTGGCCTCGGACAGGCCGAAGTGACCGACCTTGCCCTCGGCAATCAGGTCGCGCACGGTGCCGGCCACGTCCTCGATCGGCACGTTCGGGTCCACGCGGTGCTGGTAGAACAGATCGATGTGGTCGGTGCGCAGGCGCTTGAGGCTGGCCTCGGCCACGGCACGGATGTTTTCCGGGCGGCTGTCCAGGCCGGTATCGGTGCGGGCGTCCTTGAAGCCGAACTTGGTGGCGATCACCAGCCTGTCGCGGAACGGTGCGAGCGCTTGGCCCACCAGTTCCTCGTTGGTGTACGGGCCGTAGACCTCGGCGGTATCGAAGAACGTCACGCCGCGTTCGACGGCGGCGCGCAGCAGGGCGATGCCCTGGGCCTGCTCGACCGGCGCCCCATAGCTGTGGCTCAGGCCCATGCAGCCCAGGCCGAGGGCGGAAACCTTCAGGCCACTGCGGCCGAGTTCACGTGTCTGCATCGTCATGCTCCAAAGGGGGAGCGACGACGATACGCTCCTGCCCCCACTGGATTGAACGACCTGGATGGCAGTCGGTCATGACTGGATTTCATCAATCCGCTTCGTCTGCCACAAACGCCGGGAGGGCGAGCGGCAGGGCCAACGGCATCACGCCTGCGTGGTACCCGGGCGCGACGCTCTGCGCACGCGGTCGATGTCCTCGCGAAGCAGCACGTAGGGACAGCCGCGCGCCCTGCGGGTTCACCACCTGCGTGCAGGTGGCCCGCTTGCCGAGCAAACCACCCGGGTGGGTGTCCATGACCGGAAAACAAGCCACGGGCAGCAGCGACACGGCCAGCAACATCTGGGCCAGTGGCTCGCGCAGCAAGGCATCGGGAACGCTGAGGATCAACGCCAACGCGACGGAATCGATGGCCGTGGCGAACCAGCGACGCACGATGCGGCCGGACGAGTATCCGGCAGGCGATGGCGCCCATGTCCACCGGCCCCAGGACAGCAGGCCGGCTCTCCCTGGCGCGGCGATCAACGAACCTCGGAAATCTCCACGCCATCCAGGCCCTGCGAGAGGGTGCGGGCATCGCCGCCCTGGCTGAGCTTGATGCGCAGGCGCACTTCGTTCTGCGAATCGGCGTAACGCAGCGCGTCCTCGTAGCTGATCTCGCCAGCCTGGTACAGCTCGAACAGGCTCTGGTCGAAGGTCTTCATGCCCAGCTGCACCGATTCCTTCATCAGCTCCTTGAGCTTGTGGATCTCGCCGTCGCGGATGTAGTCCTGCACCAGCGGCGTGCCCAGCAGGATCTCCATCGCCACCTTGCGCGAACGGCCATCGGGCGAGGGAATCAGCTGCTGCGCGACCACGCCCTTCAGGTTCAGCGACAGATCCATCAGCAGCTGGTTGCGGCGGTCTTCCGGGAAGAAGTTGATGATGCGGTCCATCGCCTGGTTGGCGTTGTTGGCGTGCAGCGTGCACAGCACCAGGTGGCCGGTTTCGGCGAAGGCGATAGCGTGGTCCATGCCCTCGCGGGTACGCACCTCGCCGATCATGATCACATCCGGCGCCTGGCGCAGGGTGTTCTTCAGCGCCGCTTCCCAGCTGTCGGTATCGATGCCGACTTCGCGCTGGGTGATGATGCAGCCCTCGTGCTTGTGCACGAACTCGATCGGGTCTTCGATGGTGATGATGTGGCCGGTCGAGTTCTGGTTGCGGTAACCGATCATCGCCGCCAGCGAGGTCGATTTGCCGGTGCCGGTGGCCCCCACGAAGAGGATGATGCCGCGCTTGGTCATCGCCAGCGTCTTGATGATCGGCGGCAGGCTCAGTTCTTCCACGGTCGGGATGCGCGTTTCAATACGGCGCAGCACCATGCCGACCTGGTTGCGCTGGTAGAAGCAGCTCACGCGGAAGCGGCCGACACCGGACAGGCCGATGGCGAAGTTGCATTCGTGGGTCTTCTCGAATTCCTCGCGCTGGGCCGGGGTCATCACGTTGAGGACAAGGTCGCGGCTTTGCTGCGGGGTCAGCGGCGTCTGCGTGATCGGCGAGATCTTGCCGTTGACCTTGATCGCCGGCGGCATGCCCGCAGTGATGAACAGGTCCGAGGCGCGCTGGTGCGCCATCAGCTTGAGGAAGGAGGTGAAATCGATGGTGCTGGCAGTACTGGCGGTGCTGTTCATGGCGGGCTCCCAATGGGCATGTGCCAGAGATCGGTCGGTGGACTGGACATAGGGGGACGGCAGCTTGCGCACGCCGCCCCGGCGTTGCCCCGCCTTACTCGAACAGACGCTTGTCCTTGGCGTATTCGCGCGCCTGGTTGCGGGTGATCAGGCTGCGCTTGACCAGGTCCTGCAGGTGCTGGTCCAGGGTCATCATTCCGTACTGCTGGCCGGTCTGGATGGCCGAGTACATCTGCGCGACCTTGTCCTCGCGGATCAGGTTGCGGATGGCCGGGGTGCCGACCATGATTTCCCAGGCAGCGGTACGGCCGCCGCCGACCTTCTTCAGCAGCGCCTGCGAAATGACCGCACGCAGCGACTCGGACAGCATCGAGCGCACCATCGGCTTTTCGCCGGCCGGGAACACGTCGATGATGCGGTCGATGGTCTTGGCCGCCGAGCTGGTGTGCAGGGTGCCGAACACCAGGTGGCCGGTTTCCGCAGCGGTCAGCGCCAGGCGGATGGTTTCCAGGTCGCGCAGTTCGCCCACCAGGATGATGTCCGGATCCTCACGCAGCGCCGAACGCAGTGCTTCGTTGAAGCCGTGCGTATCGCGGTGCACTTCGCGCTGGTTGATCAGGCACTTCTGCGAGGTGTGCACGAATTCGATCGGATCCTCGACGGTGAGGATGTGGCCGTATTCGTTCTTGTTGATGTAGTCGATCATCGCCGCCAGCGTGGTCGACTTGCCCGAACCGGTCGGGCCGGTCACCAGGATCAGGCCCTGAGGCTGCTGGATGACCTCGCGGAACAGCGGCGGGCACGCCAGATCCTCCAGGGTGAGCACCTCGGAGGGAATGGTACGGAACACCGCACCGGCACCGCGGTTCTGGTTGAAGGCATTGACACGGAAACGGGCCAGCGACGGGATCTCGAACGAGAAGTCGACTTCGAGGAATTCCTCGTAATCGCGCCGCTGCTTGTCAGACATGATGTCGTACACCAGCGCATGGACCTGTTTGTGGTCCAGGGCCGGG
>NZ_JBNNHG010000208.1:0-4812 GCF_050268705.1 Stenotrophomonas sp. NPDC077659
GAGATGTCCACCATGTTGTATTCCATGCCGGCCATCACCGCGCCATAGGCGGCGAAGTGCTTGGGCGTGGCCAGCAGCGAATCGGCCGCGCGCAGGTCGCCGCCCTGGAAGCCACGCACGCGGGCAGCGGCGAAGGCGCAGCCCAGCACCACGTCCTCACCGGCGCCTTCGGCACCACGGCCCCAGCGCTGGTCGCGGGCGATATCCACCGCCGGTGCGTAGGTCCAATGCAGGCCGGCGGCGGTGGCCTCGATGGCGGTGGCACGCGCGGTGCGCTCGGCCAGGTCCGGCTCGAAACTGGCGGCCTCGCCCAGCGGAATCGGGAACACGGTACGCATGCCGTGGATGACGTCGGCAGCCAGGATCACCGGGATGCCCAGGCGGCTTTCCTCGGTGGCGACCTGCTGGATGCGGCGGCCCAGCTCGGCGCCGACACCATTGAACAGCGAGCCGACCTTGCCCTCGCGCACCTGCTGCAGCACCTGGTCGGCATTGCGCACGTTGGCTTCCGGGTTCACGTCCGGGGCGAACGGGCGGACCATGTCCGCGAAGACACCCAACTGGCCGACCTTTTCCTCGACGGTCATCTGGGCAATGAGGGATTCGATGCGATCGGAGGCCACCAGCGGTCCTTATGAAAACGTTTACAAGCCCGGCATTCTAGCGTTCCCGGGCCGTTTGGCGAGAGGTTTCGTCATTCAGTTTCGTGCGCCCGCCCACAGTTCCGGGCGTCCCATACGGGGGCGGACGCGAGGGGGAGCTTACTCCGAGCAGGCCAGCGAGCGCTGCCCCGCCATCAGCATGGCGTCGCTGGATGCCTGGAATACCCGCAGGCCAAAGGCCGGGAGGATCGCCAGCAGGTGGTCGAAGATATCCGACTGCACCCCTTCATAGATGCCCCAGGCGGTGCTGCGGGTGAAGCAGTAGATCTCCAGCGGCAGGCCCTCGGTGGTGGGCTGCATCTGCCGTACCAGCAGCGTCATGTCGGTATGGATGCCGGGGTGACTGCGCAGATAGCGCTCCACGTAGGCACGGAACGTGCCCAGGTTGGTGACCCGGCGGCTGTTCACCTCGGCCATGCCCTGCTCGCGCAGGCGACCGTTCCACTGCTCCAGTTCCTGCGCCTTGTCGCGCAGGTAATCGCCCAGCAGGGCGAACTGGCCCAGGCGCTGCAGCCCGTCCGCATCCAGGAAGCCGACGCTGTGCTGGTCCAGGTACAGCGCGCGCTTGATGCGGCGGCCACCGGCCTCCTGCATCCCGCGCCAGTTCTTGAACGACTCGGTCACCAGCTTCTTGGTCGGGATGGTGGTGATGGTCTTGTCGAAGTTCTGCACGGTGATGGTGTGCAGGGCGATATCGATGACATCGCCGTCGGCATTCTGGCTGGGCATCTCGATCCAGTCGCCGATGCGCACGCGGCCATCGCCACTGATCTGCACGCTGGCCACCAGTGACAGGATGGTGTCCTGGAAGATCAGCATCAGCACCGCCGTGGCCGCACCCAGGCCGGTCACCAGCGGACCGATCCTGACCCCCAGCAGGGTGGCGACGATGGACAGGCCGGCAGCCACGAACACCACGATCTTGACCACCTGCAGGTAGCCCTTGATCGGCTTGCTGCGCGCATCGGGCTTGCGCTCATACAGGCTGTTGGCCGCGTCCAGCGCATGCGAGAACGCCAGCGACACGGTCAGCACCGCCCACACGATGCACAGCTTGATGATGACGTTGACCAGACTGGGGGGCAGGTCGGGAATGAAGGCGATGCCCGAGGCGATGACCTGGCTGGGCACGACGTTGGACAGGCGCGAGATGACCCGCATCAGGTGGCTGCCACGCCCGGACTCGGCACCGGGCAGGCGCTGCAGCAGCCGCCGCAGCCCCCGCACCAGGATGCGCTTGGTCACCCAGTTGGCCAGGCCGGCGGCGATCAGCAGCGCCGCGATCATCAACGCCAGGTAGGCGCCGGGATAGGGTTCCAGTGTCATCTGCAGCTGTTCCAGCCACTGTACCGCCACCACCGCATCCACCATCGTTCATCTCCTTGATTTGTTGCTGTTGGGGTTGCCGGCCAGCGGCCGGCACTACCGGGAACAGCCGGCCAGTGGCCGGTGTCATTCGGGGTTGCCGGCCAGCGGCGGCGTTACCGGTCAGTCGCGCGTGCGCTCGATGATCACGCCCACCGCGTGCGCGCCGCGCACCGCACCGGGCTTGCTCAGCTTCAGGCGCAGCCACTGCACGTCGAACTCGTCCAGCACGATCTGCGCGCAGCGCTCGGCGAGGGTCTCGACCAGGCCGAACTCCGATTCGCGCACGAACTGCTCCAGGCGCTTGCTCACCGCCTTGTAGTTCAGGGTGTGGGCGATGTCGTCGGATGCGGCCGGGCGGCGGTTGTCGAAGCCCATTTCCAGGTCGAACACCAGGTCCTGCCGGATCCGCCGTTCCCAGTCGTAGATGCCGATCAGGGCGTCGATCGTCAGCCCTTCGATGAAAACCTTGTCCATTGCGGTTACCAGCCGAAAACAGGCGGACATGGTACCGGCACGGCGGTGAGCCTGCCCGGAACGGGCGGTGGCGTGGGTGCGGCGCGGCAGAGCCGGAAAAAACAAAGGGCCCTGCTAGCGGGGCCCTTTGGTACCTCTCAACGTCCTCGGGGGGAGCTGGTAACCAGCCGCGAGTCCCGAAGCACACGCTGCAGATATTGAAGAATGATCGCCATGCCGTCCAGAGGCATTCACGACACACTGGGAGAACCCCGAACGCCCTTGGGAATTGCGCTGTGCAACAGCGTGGAGTTGCCTGATATCACCCGCCAGGCTTGCGGCGCACGCTGGTGATCCACCACGTGGTCCTGCCACCAATGAAAGAGCAACGGATTCTGCAAGCAGCACTTTCCCGGCCCCGCTGGGCGACCTACAAACATCTCGCAGACCAGCATTCTCTGGATGCCGCCTCGCTCTACGTCTGGAACATGCAGATGTGTGGCGCGCTTCTTTCGCCACTGCATGTCTGCGAGATCGTCATCCGCAACGCGGTCGCCGCGGCGCTGGCGCATGCCTTTGGGCCGCGCTGGCCCTGGCATCCTGCACTACTGCAGCGGATGCCAGCAGATGGCGCATTGTCTGCCTTGCAGGATCTCCATCGGCGGGCGGATCGTCGGATGGACACTCCAGAGATCATCGCCAGCCTTCGCTTCGCGTTCTGGCAGCAGCTTTTCACGCGGCGCTTCGAGGGAGCAGTCTGGGCGCGGGGCTTGAAGATCGCGTTGCCGAACGCGCCACAGTGTGCCCTCAGCGTGGTCCGCACAAGCATCCATGCCGACCTCGACCGCATCCGCCACCTGCGCAACCGCATCGCCCACCACGAACCCATCCTCGAGCGCGACATCGGTGCCGACCTGGCCGCGATCGGGCGGCTGATCCATGCGCGCTGCCCGCACACCCTGGGCTGGCTGCAGCGCCATGAGCGGGCGACGACGGTGCTGGCGGCATCGCCGTTGGCAGGGCGTCCGTGATGCGTCCGCCGGGCGTGGCCCGGCGTTACGGCTCAGACCGCTGGCAGGGTCGCCATGTCCCAGCGCGGGGTCACTTCCACCTTCGGCGGGCTGTGCTGGCCGGCCTGCAGGCGCAGCGCACCGGCGAAGGCAATCATCGCGCCGTTGTCGGTACACAGCGACGGGCGCGGGAAGCAGGCACGGCCGCCCAGGCGTTCGGCCATCTGCTGCAGACGTGCGCGCAGGCGCGTGTTGGCACCCACGCCGCCCGCCACCACGATCACATTGGTGCCAGCCGCGTCCAGCGCGCGCTCGCACTTGATCGACAGCGTTTCCACCACCGCATCTTCAAAGCCACGGGCAATGTCGGCGCGGGTCTGTTCGCTCTGGTCGCTGTCGCGCCAGGCCATCAGGACCTGGGTCTTCAGGCCGGAGAAACTGAAATCCAGCCCCGGGCGGTCGGTCATCGGCCGCGCGAAGCGATAAACGCCCGGCGTGCCCTGCTCGGCCAGCTTGGCCAGCTGCGGGCCGC
The DNA here is from genome assembly GCF_050268705.1 of Stenotrophomonas sp. NPDC077659. NCBI lineage: Bacteria > Pseudomonadati > Pseudomonadota > Gammaproteobacteria > Lysobacterales > Lysobacteraceae > Stenotrophomonas > Stenotrophomonas sp. NPDC077659. Next base: position 4,026 of record NZ_JBNNHG010000208.1, read on the forward strand.
CGGGGTACGGCAGGCCCATCATCTTGGCGGTCTTGTCGAAGGCCTCGCCGGCCGCATCGTCCAGGGTCTCACCCAACAGGCGGTACTGGCCGATGGCGTCCACCGCCACCAGCTGGGTATGGCCGCCGGACACCAGCAGGGCCACGAACGGGGCCTGCGGCGGGTCGTCTTCCATCAACGGCGCCAGCAGGTGGCCTTCCATATGGTGTACGCCCACTGCCGGTACCTCCAGCGCCCAGGCCAGCGAACGGGCCACGCCCGCGCCGACCAGCAGGGCGCCCACCAGGCCGGGGCCGGCCGTGTAGGCCACCCCGTCGATGTCGCCCACGCCCAGGCCGGCCTCGGCCAGGGTCTGGCGTACCAGCGGCAACAGCTTGCGCACGTGGTCACGGCTGGCCAGCTCGGGCACCACACCGCCGTACTCGGCGTGCAGGGCGATCTGGCTGTAGACCGCATGGGCGCGCAGGGCCGCGCTGCCGGCCAGGTCGGTGTCATACACCGCCACGCCGGTCTCATCACAGGAAGATTCGATGCCAAGGACTCGCATGCCTGCTATTATGACGCCCCTGCCGCCCCCTCGGGGGACGTGCAGATCTCTCTGCTTTCGAATCCCGGCCCGTATTCAGGGTTGGCCGCTTGCAGTTTGTCTTTTCGCCGCTATAATGTGCGGCTCGCCGGGCGTGACCCGGTTCTACTGTGTCCCGGAGATTCCATGCCCAGCGTCAAAGTCCGCGCCGAAGCCCTCTCGCCGCGCGCGGTGCTGCAGGACGCGCGCGGCCAGGTCGAG
>NZ_JBNNHG010000209.1:0-4331 GCF_050268705.1 Stenotrophomonas sp. NPDC077659
CGAGGTGAGCCCGTGAGCGGCCAGGCGTTGAAACAGCGCCCGGCACCGCGCGAGCCCAGCCATTTCGATGCGGGCAAGAGCTTCGGCAAGGTCATCCCGGACAACGCCATCCTCGGCGCGATCCTGGCGCTGAAGGAAGAAACCCCCGACCTGCCGGTGGTGTTCGTTTCCAAGGACATCAACCTGCGGATCAAGGCCGCCATCGCCGGCATCGTGTCCGAAGACTACGAGAACGACCGCGCGCTGGACGATTTCAGCCTGCTCTACACCGGCGCCACCGAGCTGCCGGAAGACTTCTGGAAGCGCCACGGCGAGGATCTGCGCAGCTGGAGCGACAAGGGCCGCACCCATTACGAAATCCTCGCCCAGGATGGCGAGGAGTGGTATCCGAACCAGTATGTCTATCTGCCTGGCGAAGACGAGGTCGAGCTGCGCGTCAGCCGCGTGGTCGGCGATGGCAAGGTGGTGCTGTCGCTGGTCGATGATTTCCGCCACGGCAGCCACGCCGTGTGGGGCATCAGCGCGCGCAACCGCGAGCAGAATTTCGCGCTCAATGCGCTGATGGACCCGGAGATCGACTTCGTCACCCTGCTCGGCACCGCCGGTACCGGCAAGACCCTGCTGGCGCTGGCCGCCGGCCTGGCGCAGACGATGGACCAGCAGCGCTACCGCGAGATCATCATGACCCGCGCCACGGTGAGCGTGGGCGAGGACATCGGCTTCCTGCCCGGCACCGAGGAAGAAAAGATGACGCCGTGGATGGGCGCGCTGACCGACAACCTGGAAGTACTCACCCACAACCAGGAAGGCGGCACCTGGGGCCGCCAGGCCACCAACGATCTGCTGGCCAGCCGCATCAAGATCCGTTCGATGAACTTCATGCGCGGGCGCACCTTCCTGACGCGCTACCTGATCCTGGACGAGGCGCAGAACCTCACCCCGAAGCAGATGAAGACGCTGATCACCCGCGCCGGCCCCGGCACCAAGATCGTCTGCCTGGGCAACGTCGAGCAGATCGACACCCCGTACCTGACCGAGACCACCTCGGGCCTGACCTACGCGGTGGACCGCTTCAAGAACTGGCCGCACAGTGCCCACATCACCCTGCGCCGTGGCGAGCGTTCGCGCCTGGCCGATTACGCTTCGGAGGTGTTGTGAACCGTTGCACCCGCCTGCTGCTGCCCACGGCTGCGATCGCCCTCGCAGCCACGCTGGGCGCCTGCACCACCACGCGCGGCCCGGCCAGCGTGCCCACCGCCGAACGTACCGGCCAATCGTGGGTGGTCACCCGCCCACTCATCGCCGCGCAGGTGCTGGACACCTGCTCGCGCACCAGCCCCGGCCGCGAAGCCGGGCGGGTCAGCGGCTACTGGGCACCCAGCCGGCAGCAGGTGGACCAGATGGAAGCCAAGCTCTCCTCGCTGGAAGCACAGGTGCCGCACGTGCTGGATTTTGATCGACAGTACGTGGGCATCGAAAGTGGTGGCCAGCAGTTGATCTACATCAACGCGTTCCATCTGCCTGAGAGCTCCAACAACAACCCCGCGCGCGAAGCAATCCGCGTGTGCGATGGTGGGCGGCAGTTCTGGGGTGCGGTATTCGACCCTGCGACCGGCACGTTCAGCGATCTGCAGTTCAACAGCGGCGAAGTGCCCTCACCCTGAGGCGACATGGGAATCCGCCTGCCCACCTGGGTCTGGATCGGTGCGGTCGCGCTGTCCTGCGTGGCCGGCATGGTCAATGTCGTAGGCTTCCTCGGCTTCGAACACCAGGCCGTCAGCCACATGACCGGCAGCACCAGCCAGCTGGCCATGGCCATCGCCCAGGGTGACGGGCGTGCGATCGGACACCTGTGGGGCCTGCTGATCGCCTTCTCGCTGGGCGCGATGCTCAGCGGCCTGCTGATCCAGGACAACACCCTGCAACTGGGCCGTCGCTATGGCGTGGCGCTGGCCATCGAATCGGCACTGCTGCTGGTGGCCATTCCGTTGTTCGAACAGCAGCAGATCTGGGGCGCGCTGGCTGCGGCCATGGCCTGCGGCCTGCAGAACGCGATGGCCACTACCTTCAGCGGCGCAGTGGTGCGCACCACCCATCTGAGCGGCATGTTCACCGACCTCGGCATCGGCCTGGGCCACCTGCTGCGCGGCCTGCCCCTGCAGGTCCGCCGCCTGACCCTGAGCGGGCTGATCATCAGCGGCTTTCTCGGCGGCGGCATCCTCGGCGCGTGGCTGTTCATGCAGTTCCGCTACGACGCCCTGCTCGCTCCCGCCCTGCTCACCGGCCTGACCGGCATCGTCTATGTGGTGTACCAGCAATGGGCGCGCTGGCGGCATTGAACCAAGGGCATCCACGCATGGCGTGGATCTACCTTCCCCTGCGGGACCACGGCACAATCGACGGATGAGCCCGACCACTCCCGCTTCCGCCCTCACCATCGCCGGCTCCGATTCCGGCGGCGGTGCCGGCATCCAGGCCGACCTGAAGGCATTCGCCGCGCACCGCGTGCACGGGCTGTCCGCCATCGCCGCACTGACCGCGCAGAACACCCGCGGCGTGACGGCCGTGCACGTGCCGCCGGTCGACTTCCTGCGCGCGCAGCTGGACGCGTGTTTCGATGATTTCGACATCCACGCCGTCAAGCTGGGCATGCTGGCCAATGCCGAGGTCATCCACACCGTTGCCGACGCGCTTGAACAGCGTCGCCCCGCGCACGTGGTGCTGGATCCTGTGATGGTCGCCACCAGCGGTGCACGCCTGCTGGAAGACAGCGCGCTGCAGGCGATGCGCGAACGGCTGATTCCGCTGGCCACGCTGATCACTCCCAATACCCCCGAAGCGGAGCTGCTGGTCGGCCGCAGCATCGGCAATGCCGACCAGGCCGAGCACGCTGCCGCGGCCCTGCTGGACATGGGCGCCGGCGCGGTTCTGCTGAAGGGTGGCCACCTGCACGAAGGCAACCGGGTGATCGACCGCTACTTCGATGGCGTCAGCAGCGAGGAATTCATCCACGCACGCTTGCCGCTGGATGCACACGGCACCGGCTGCACGCTGGCCTCGGCCATCGCCGCGCAGCTGTGCAACGGGCTCAGCCTGGCCAACGCCTGCGAGGCCGGCATCGATTACGTAGCGCGCGGCCTGCAGCAGGGCTACATGCCTGGGCGCAGCAACGTGCTGGTGCTGGACCACTTCGGCGCGGCACCGCACGCATGAGCGATACGCCGCGCTTGATCGCCTTGAACAGCGATGATGGACACGCGTACGAGGTCATCGCCTGCGTACCGGCACAGCCGCTGGCGCGCCTGCTGTGGCTGCCGGCGCTGGGCGTGGCAGCGCGCCACTACCTGCCGCTTGCACAGGCGCTGGCGGCACGCGGCGTCGCCGTCTACCTGCATGAGTGGCGTGGCAACGGCAGCAGCTCACTGCGCCCGTCGCGTACGGTGGATTGGGGCTACCGCGAGATTCTCGAACAGGATCTTCCCGCCAGCCAGGCCGTGCTGGAACGTGAAGACCACGCACACGGCGATCTGCACTGGATCATCGGCGGCCACAGCCTGGGCGGGCAACTGGCCTGCCTGCATGCAGGGCGGCACCCGCATCGTTTCCAGCACCTGTGGCTGGCCGCCAGCGGCACGCCGTTCTGGCGTGCGTTCCCGCCACCGCGAGGCTGGCTGCTGCCGCTGTTCTATCGTTTCCTGCCGTGGATCGCGCGCCGCCAAGGCGTGCTGCACGGTCGCCGCCTCGGCTTTGGCGGCACCGAAGCGCGCGGGCTGATTGCCGACTGGGCGCGGGTAGGCCTGAACAATCACTACGCCGCCGTCGGCATGCACGAAGATCTCGATGCGCAGTTGGCACGCATTCATGGCAGCGCGCAGGCGGTATTGATGGCCGATGACTGGTTCGCGCCTGCCGGTTCGATGCAGGCCCTGCTGGCCAAGCTGCCGAATGTGGCCTCACGCGTGCGGGTGCTGTCTGCGCAGGAACTGGGAACGCGCGCCGATCACTTCGCGTGGATGAAGGCCCCGGATGCCATCGCGGAACACTTTTTCATTCAGTTGAATGAAAATTTTCACAAAAGCGTTGACGACAGGCGCCGACATCCGCATAATTCCGCTCCTGTCGCAGGGCGCCCGTAGCTCAGTTGGATAGAGTACCTGGCTACGAACCAGGCGGTCGGGAGTTCGAATCTCTCCGGGCGCACCACTCGACAGGCTTCCGGCATCCGCCGCTGGAAAATTCAGTAAAATGAAGTGACAAATTGATTGTGTACCGCGCGCCCGTAGCTCAGTTGGATAGAGTACCTGGCTACGAACCAGGCGGTCGGGAGTTCG
>NZ_JBNNHG010000209.1:4426-4602 GCF_050268705.1 Stenotrophomonas sp. NPDC077659
GTTCGAATCTCTCCGGGCGCACCATTACACCGAAACAGCAGGCCACGGCCTGCTGTTTTTTTTGGTGTCCAGCACCCTGCCTTCAATAGTTTTCCGCGATCTGTCGGAACGAGATTCTGCTCTGGTGGGTGTCGACCTTGGTCGACACAGTAGATCCACGCCATGCGTGGATGAAT
>NZ_JBNNHG010000210.1:0-4430 GCF_050268705.1 Stenotrophomonas sp. NPDC077659
GGTCTTGCCGTGTGCGCAGGACAGCGCACACGAGCAAGCGGCGACCAAGGCTACAAGGACGTACTTGCGCCGTCCCCGCACACCCACAGTGCCCCGCCATCCCACGGAATGCCGCTCTGGCTTTGGCCGTTGCCTTGAGCAGGTGCAGGGCTGCAAGCCCTGCCGATACCCTTACACTCACTACCGCCTCCAACTGCCCACCCGCATGAACCTTTCCCTGCACTTCGGCCTGCTCGGTTCCCTCGAAGCCGGTGCCATCGCCCTGCTGGTCGGGCTGCTGGTGTACTCGCTCTGGCATCACCTGTGCCGCGCGCTGCGCTGGTCCATGGGCCATGCCATCGGCTGGGCGTGTGTGTTCTCGGTGGCGATCTCCGCCGGCATCGATATGTGGAAGCTGTTCTACATGGGCATCGTGCGTCTGGAATCGCCGTTGTATGCGCGCATCTTCCTTTCTACCATCCACGACCCCAACGAACTGGGCAGCCGCGTGGTGTTGGAAATCGCCGGTGCGCTCGGCGGTGTTGCCTTGGGATGGGTCTTGTTCAGTTCGCGGTCATCGGTGCAGAACGTCGATTGACGCAGGTTTTTCGTTGCGTGCCGGTTAAATCCGGCCGCGCTGAATGCTGGCCTTATGGACCCCTCACTTCGCCCTAACCAGTGCGGTAAACCATGCGCGGTGGCCAGTGGTTAATGGGGTGTGTGCAGGCCGGTCGCGGCGCAAAATCGATTCAGAAACGCGGTGGCAGGGTGGGTGCCGTGCGGAGACGACACCCGCGCTCCACCACCCAGAGGAGATCCACCTGATGACTATTCGCAACCGCAAGCCCCTGCTCGCCCTGATCGTTGCCGCCGGTAGTGTGCTGGCCCTCCCGGCCATGGCGCAGAGCGCCCAGCAGCAGGCAGCCCAGGCACAGACCCAGGCGGCGCAGGCGCAGCAGTCGGCCGCCCAGGCGGGCCAGGCGGCTGACCAGGCTTCCAGTGCGGCTGCATCGGCGTCGGCGCAGGCCAATGGCGGCGGCCAGACCTGGGCAAGCATCGATACCGATGGCAACGGCACCATCAGCAAGTCCGAGGCGCAGGTGAACGCAGGCCTGGCCCAGGTGTTCGACCAGGCCGATACCAACAAGGATGGCCAGCTGACCGCCGATGAGTACAAGGCCTTCGTGGCCGCCCAGCAGACCGGGGCGGCCGCTGGCAACGCAGGCGGCAACTGACCGCCGCCTGATTCGGGAAAAACCGGTGCATGGGACCCTGGCGGCGTTGGCCGCCCGGGTTTTTGTTGCCTGCACCACCCCTGTATCCTTGTCGCATGAACGCCTCCACGCCTGCGCGCCCGCGCGCCATCGGCCTGGTCGGTTTTGACGGTGATGACACGCTGTGGAAGAGCGAGGACTACTACCGCAAGGCCGAGCAGGATTACCTGGACCTGCTGTCGCGCTACGTCGACGTGCACGATACCCGGACCGCCCGCCACCTGCTGGAAGTGCAGCAGCGCAACCTGGCCGTGTTCGGCTACGGCGTGAAGGGCATGGTGCTGTCGATGATGGAAGCGGCCATCGACATCACCGGCCAGCGCATCGACGCCAAGGACATCCAGCGCATGCTGGACATCGGCCATGACACCCTGCGCCACCCGGTCGATCTGATCGACGGCGTGCGCGAATCGGTGGCCGCCATTGCCGAGCACTATCCGGTGGTGCTGATCACCAAGGGCGATCTGTTCCACCAGGAAGCCAAGATCAACGTGGCCAACCTGCGTGAGCTGTTCCCACGCATCGAGATCGTTTCGGAAAAGGACCCGGAAACCTACGCCCGCGTGCTGGCCGAATTCGATCTGCCCATGCAGCAGTTCGTGATGGTGGGCAACTCGCTGCGCTCGGATATCGAGCCGGTGGTCACCCTGGGCGGCTGGGGTGTCCACACCCCGTATGCGGTGACCTGGGCGCACGAAACCCAGCATGGCGTGGCCGATGACGAACCGCGCATGGTCACTGCCGACACTGCCCGGGATTGGCCGGCCGCGCTGGCCGCCATCGAGGCCAAGGCCGCTGCTGCGGCCTGACAGGCGCCCACGGCTGCGGCAGAATCGGGGCATGAACCGTGTCCCGATCCTGCTGTTGTCGCTCCTGCTGCTGATGCCCGGCACCGTGCTGGCCCAGCAGACCGCCGAACGTTCGGCGGCCTATACGGTGGACACCGGTGACCGCTGGCTGGATGTCCAGCTGCAGGACATCAACCATTACGCCGAGCGCTACCCCGATGCCTTCCTGGACGAGGTATCGCGCTACGCTGATGTGCCGCGCGTGTACATCAGCGCGCTGTTCACCACCCATGGCTGGCAGGCCGGGGATATCTATTTCGCCTGTTTCTGGGCCAAGGCCAGCGGCCAGACCTGCCGCGACAGCGTGCGCGCCTTCAGCCAGAACCCCGACGGCGGCTGGCAGGCGGTGGTCACGCGCATGCCGGTGAAACCGGAGAACGTGCATGTCCGTGCCGTGCGCCATGCCGTCGTGGCCAGCTTCGAGCACTGGGACCGGCCGATCACCCTGGATGCCACCCTCAAGCGCCAGCTGCAGCGGTAGCGCCGGCCGCTGGCCGCCCTCGCCGCATTGCCGGCCAGCGGCCGGCACTACCCGCATGTTGCTGTGCGTATCGCCGCCATCGCGCTCTGCGGCGACAATAGGCTTCTCGCCGTTCCCCGTTCCCGCATTCGAGTGACTGATGAGCGCCTCTTTCGTTTCGCCTGATGTGATCCGCCGCCTGTTCGCCCAGGCCATGTCCCGCATGTACCGCACCGAAGTGCCGCTGTACGGCACCCTGGTGGAGCTGGTGGAGCGGATCAACGCGCAGGTGCTTGCCGAGGACCCGGCGCTGGCCGCGCAGCTGCAGCGCAACGACGAACGCGCGCGCCTGGATGAAGAGCGCCATGGCGCGATCCGCGTCGGTACCGCACAGGAACTGGCCACACTGCGGCGCTTGTTCGCGGTGATGGGCATGTTCCCGGTCGCCTACTACGACCTGTCGGTGGCCGGCGTGCCGGTGCATTCCACCGCGTTCCGCCCGCTTACCGGCGCGGCGCTGGCGCAGAACCCGTTCCGCGTGTTCACCTCGCTGCTGCGCCTGGAACTGATCGAAGACGAAGCCCTGCGCGCCGAGTCCGCGCGCATCCTCGAGCGCCGCCGCATCTTCACCGACGGCGCGCTGGCGCTGATCGACCAGGCCGAGCGTGACGGTGGCCTGTCGCAGGCCGATGCCGAGCGTTTCGTTGCCGAAGCGCTGGAAACCTTCCGCTGGCACGGCGATGCCACGGTTGATCTGCCGACCTACCACGCGCTGCACAACGCGCATCGCCTGGTGGCCGACGTGGTCAGCTTCCGTGGCCCGCACATCAACCACCTCACCCCGCGTACGCTGGATATCGATGCCGCGCAGGCGGGGATGATCGAGCACGGCATGGCCGCCAAGGCGGTCATTGAGGGTCCGCCGCGCCGCGCCTGCCCGATCCTGCTGCGGCAGACCAGCTTCAAGGCGCTGGAAGAGGCGGTGCATTTTCCTGGGGGCGAGGGCGGCGCGGCAGGCACGCATACCGCGCGCTTCGGCGAGATCGAACAGCGTGGCCTGGCGCTGACCCCGAAGGGCCGCGCGCTGTACGACCAGCTGCTGGCGCAGGCACGCGATGCCGGTGGCGCCGGCAGCACCGGGGGCGATTACGGCCAGCGCCTGCAGGCGGTGTTCGCCAGCTTCCCCGATGACCACGACACGCTGCGCCAGGAAGGGCTGGGCTATTACCGCTACCAGCTGACCGACGCCGGCCGCGCTGCGCCGGAACGCGTGGCCGATCTGCCGGCCGAAGTGCTGGTGGCCACCGGCCTGGCCACGGCCGACCCGATCGTTTACGAGGATTTCCTGCCGGTCAGCGCCGCCGGCATTTTCCAGTCGAACCTGGGCGGCGAAGAACAGCGCGCCTACGCCGCGCACGCCAACCGCGAAGCGTTCGAGCAGGCGATGGGCGTGGCGGTGAACGACGAGTTCGATATCTACGAGCGGCTGCAGGCCGAATCGCTGGCGGCGCTGCGTATCGCCTGATCCGTGCCGTGTGGAGCCGAGCATGGACTCGGCTCTACAGGGCGTAGAGCCGAGCCCATGCTCGGCTCCACAGAACAGGGTGTCAGCCCTTCATCGTGCCGGTATCCAGCCAACGCTGGTGCCACGACAGCGCTTCGGGCAGCAGGTGCGGGGTGTGCTTGCCGTAGCTTTCGCGGCTGGCACGGTCGAAGTAATCCTGCAGCTGCGGGCGGAAATCCGGGTGCGCGCAGTTGTCGATCAGCACCTGCGCACGCTTGCGCGGGGTCAGCCCGCGCAGATCGGCCAGGCCCTGTTCGGTCACGATCACCGACACGTCGTGCTCGGTGTGGTCGACGTGGCTGGCC
>NZ_JBNNHG010000211.1:0-4379 GCF_050268705.1 Stenotrophomonas sp. NPDC077659
GGCGCCAGCGCCTCGATGATCGCTTCGTGTTCCTCGCCCCGGCGCATGCCCGGGCGCCGAAGTCAATGACCATCTGCCGGACGACATGGTCGACCCGGAACAGATCGAAGACATCATCGGCATGATCAACGGCATGGGCATTGATGTCCATGAAGTTGCGCCGGATGTGGAAACCCTGCTTCTCAACGACGGCAACACGGGCAACCGTGAGGTCGACGACACCGCGGCCGAAGAAGCCGCCGCAGCGCTGAGCGCGCTGGACACCGAAGGTGGCCGCACCACCGACCCGGTGCGCATGTACATGCGCGAAATGGGCACCGTCGAGCTGCTGACCCGCGAAGGCGAAATCGCCATCGCCAAGCGCATCGAGGAAGGCCTTTCGCAGGTGCAGGCCGCGCTGGGCCAGTTCCCGGTGTCGGTCGAATCGCTGTTGAACGATTACGACGCCCACAAGGAAGGCCGGAAGCGCCTGGCCGAAGTGATCGTCGGCTTCAACGACCTGACCGAGGAAGAGCCGGCCCCGCCGGCGGCTGCCGCCTCCGACGACAGCGACGATGCCGACGCCGATGGCGACGAGGACGAGGACGATGATGTCGACGGCGGCGATGAAGAAGCCGCACCGACCGGTCCGGACCCGGAGGAAGTCGCCGCGCGCATGCAGGCGCTGGCCGACGCCTTCAATGCCTTCAAGAAGGCTGCCGCCAAGGCCGACAAGAAGAACCTGCCCAAGCTCCGCGAGGAGATGTCGGCGGTGTTCGTCACCTTGAAGCTGCCGCTGCCGCTGACCGACGTGCTGACCAAGCAGCTGCGCGACACCATGGCCGACATCAAGTCGCATGAGCGCCGCGTGCTGAACCTGGCCACCGTCACCGCCCGCATGCCGCGCAAGGACTTCATCCGTTCCTGGGAAGGCAACCAGACCAATCTGGAGTGGGTGGAAGACGCACTGAAGCGCAAGCAGAAGTGGTCTTCGGCGCTGCGTGAGGTGAAGGACCAGATCGTGTCCGAGCAGCAGGCCACCATCGACATCGAAAAGCTGACCCTGCTGGACCTGGACGAGCTGAAGGAAATCAGCCGCGCCATGGCCTACGGCGAAGCCAAGGCCCGCAAGGCCAAGAAGGAAATGGTCGAGGCCAACCTGCGCCTGGTCATCTCCATCGCCAAGAAGTACACCAACCGCGGCCTGCAGTTCCTCGACCTGATCCAGGAAGGCAACATCGGCCTGATGAAGGCCGTGGACAAGTTCGAGTACCGCCGCGGCTACAAGTTCTCGACCTACGCCACCTGGTGGATCCGCCAGGCGATCACCCGCTCGATTGCCGACCAGGCACGCACCATCCGTATTCCGGTGCACATGATCGAGACGATCAACAAGTTGAACCGCATTTCCCGCCAGATGCTCCAGCAGTACGGCCGCGAGGCCACGCCGGAGGAGCTGGCCAAGGAAATGGACATGCCGGAAGACAAGATCCGCAAGGTGATGAAGATCGCCAAGGAGCCGATCTCGATGGAAACCCCGATCGGCGACGACGAGGATTCCCATCTGGGCGACTTCATCGAGGACACCAACGTGGAGTCCCCGATCGAGAACACCACCAACATCAATCTGTCTGAAACCGTGCGCGACGTGCTGGCCGGCCTCACCCCGAGGGAAGCCAAGGTGCTGCGCATGCGCTTCGGTATCGACATGAACACCGACCACACGCTGGAAGAGGTCGGCAAGCAGTTCGACGTGACCCGCGAGCGCATCCGCCAGATCGAAGCGAAGGCCCTGCGCAAGCTGCGTCACCCGAGCCGCTCGGAGCAGCTGCGCAGCTTCCTGGATATTGATTGATAGCCGGGTACTGCTGATGTGTTGAGAGAAACCCCGCTTAGGCGGGGTTTTTCTTTGGTAGCGCCGGGCGCTGCCCGGCGGATTGTTCATTTCATTCGTAATTTTACGTAACACTATTTCTGGTACGTGCTTCTGCCGCCTTTTCAAAAAGCTATTTGAAACAGTAGCTTCCAGGTTTTACTCTGCTTGCAGGTTGCATTCTTTTGCGCTAAATACGTAACACTATTCGTCCCGTAGGCCCTGCCATGGCCCGCCGCGCGCTCCTGCAGCCCGAAGATCTGATCGCCCAGCTTCCCCCCGGCCAGCCACAGCCCGCAGCGGTGCTGGCCGAGCGCCTGGGCGCGAACCGCATGACCCTCAGCCGCCTGGTCGCGGCCAGTGGCGATCAGGTCGTGCGGCTGGGCCAGACCCGTGCTACGGCCTATGCCCTGCGCCAGCCCTCCCGCGTGGGCAGCGAATGGCCGCTGTATCGCCTGCGCGAGGACGCCACCCTGGAAGAGCTGGGCCGGGTGATCGCGCTCAGTGGCGACACTTACCACGTGGACACCAGCCGCGCGCGTCCCAACCTGCTGCGCGCGCCCGAGGGCGATATCGCCGTCTTCTTCCCGGGCCTGCCGTGGTACCTCGATGACCTGCGCCCGCAGGGTTTCCTTGGCCGCAGCTTTGCGCATGGGCGCGCGCGGGGCCCGGGTCTGCCTTCGGATCTCACGCGCTGGCAGCGCGACGACGTGCTGGTGGCGCTGGTGCATGGCGGCGGAACCGAGACGGGCGATCTGCTGCTGGGGGGCGAGGCCGTACAGGCGGCCCTGGCCGCGCTGGATGCGCCGCCTGACCGCGTGGAGGCACGCGACCGGCCGCGGCAGTACCCGCAGCGCGCACGTGCTGCGCTGGCCGGCGAAGACGTGGGTTCGTCACCCGGTGGCGAGCAGCCCAAGTTCACCGCCACCGTGGAAAGCGGAGGCGGGCGCCGAGCGGTGATCGTGAAGTTCGCCCAGCCTGATGGTGGCGAGGCTGCGCAGCGCTGGGCCGATCTGTTGGTGTGCGAACACCTCGCGCTGGAAACCCTGCGCGACGCTGGCGTGGATGCCGCCAGCAGTGAGTTGCTGCAGACGCCCACGCATACTTTCCTGGAAGTGACGCGCTTCGACCGCAGCGCCGATGTGCTGGGGCGGCGGGGCTTTGTTTCGCTGCTGTCGCTTTCGGCTGCGTTTACGGGTGAGGCGACTGCGGAGTGGCCGCGTGCGGGCGCGCTGCTGCAGGCATCGGGTTGGATTTCCGCCGATACCGTGCAGGCCATGGCGCGGTTGCATGCGTTTGGCCGACTGATCGGCAACAGCGATATGCACCAGGGCAACATCGGGTTCCACTTCGTTGATCGGGGTCCGCTGCCGTTGGCGCCGGCCTACGACATGCTGCCGATGTCGTTGGCGCCGTCGCGATTGGGGGTGTTACGGGCGGATGTGGCGTTGGAAGCGGTTGCGCCGCGTGAGAGCGGCGAGTTGGAGCATCTGCGCTGGGCGGCACCGGCGGCCAGTGCGTTCTGGGGGCGCGTTGCGGGGGATGTGCGGGTGCGATCTGAAGGATTGCGCGCGCTGGCACTGGGGAACGCCGAGCGGGTCAGGGCGATGGGGGCGAGGTTCGGGTGACTCCACCCGGTAGCGCCGGGCCATGCCCGGCGTATTCTTCCGGCGTCGCAATTGCCGTTTGAATTCTTCCCGCAGCGGCCGCAGTCTGGCCGGGCAGATGCTCAACACATCGCGTAGGCGGCCCGGATACCACCGGAACCGATGCACAAGCGCAGCAGGCCACGCACGTCGCGTGCGGCCTGCTGCACCGCCTTATGCATCTGGAGTTACGCCATGAATAATGTGGAGCACGACACACCTGATTCCCAGCAGATCGATTTCCCAGCGCTGCTGGACTGGGAGGATGTGCAGCAGGACGAGCGCGAGGATCGGCTGGGGTTTGCGCGGCGAACGACGTATGCGCTGCTGACGCTCCCGGGCACGGAACTGGTTGAGGGCTTTGGTGGAAGCAATCAGCCGGGACTGGAGGGAGCGAGAAGGGCCGTGGCGTTGTTTCAAGCGCATCTGCGGCAGATGCAGCACTTCGCGGAGATTGCGGAAGTCAGGCTGGAGCGGGTGGCCAAGGCACTGGCCGTTGAGGTCTGAGTAGCGGGGCAGGGGGCGCTCCACTACACTGTGACGCTGCGCAGGGCCTATAGCTCAACGGTTAGAGCAGGGGACTCATAATCCCTTGGTTTCAGGTTCGAATCCTGATGGGCCCACCATAAAAAACAGGCACTTAGGCTTCTGCCCAAGTGCCTTTTTTGTGCCGCCGGGAAAATTGCCGGGAAAATTCAGCGCTTGCGCGGTGGTTTCACGACTGGCACGTCGTGATCGTAGCGGCCCGTCGTGGTCGGTGATTTGTGCCCGGCCGCGTCCTGCTTGTCGCCACGGTTGCCCTCGGTGTCGGTAATGCCCCGGTGCTTAACAGGCTGCTGAAATACCAGTCGCCACGCGAGGCGCCACAGTCAACATTTTCC
>NZ_JBNNHG010000212.1:0-4375 GCF_050268705.1 Stenotrophomonas sp. NPDC077659
GCCGGCAACCGTGGCAGGCCGGTCGGTGGTTCATCCACGCATGGCGTGGATCTACCAACCCCGCGACGCAGGTCGCGGGGTTTTTTCATGCCCCGACCGGCCCGGTGCGCCGAACAGGTATCATCCCTGTTCCGCGCACTTCACAGGATGTGAACGAAGCGCGGAGACCTCCCCCCCCCAGGACCCCTTGTTCGCATGCGCATCCTGCTTGCCCGACACGGCGAAACGCCGTGGAACGCCGAAGGCCGCTACCAGGGCCAGATCGACATCCCGCTTTCGCCCATCGGCGAAGCCCAGGCCCAGGCCCTGGGCGCCCGTCTCGCTTCGGTGGACATCACCCGTGCAGTGGCGTCGCCGCTGTCACGCGCCCAGCTGACCGCGCAGCTCGCCCTCGGCGCCGACCGTGCCGGCATGCTGCAGACCGAGCCGGACCTGCAGGAAATCGCCCACGGAGAGTGGGAGGGCCTGCTGGCCAGCGAGATCAACGAAAAAGACCCGTCGCGCCTGAAGGCCTGGCGCGAGGAACCCGATACCGTGCTGATGCCCGGCGGCGAGTCGCTGCGTATGGTGCTCGAGCGCAGCTGGCGCGGCCTGGCGCGCGCCGCCGAAGGCCTGGGCGAGGATGACACCTTGCTGGTCGTGGCCCATGACGCGGTCAACCGGGTGATCCTGTGCAGGGTGCTGGGCCTGCCGATCTCCCGCCTGTGGACCTTCCGCCAGGCACCGACCACGCTCAATCTGCTCGAAGGTGCCGACCTGGACAGCCTGGAAGTGGTGCGCCTGAACGACTGCGCCCACCACACGCCGTTCTTCGGCGAAGCCAAGCACCGCGCCCTCTGATTCCCGAACCACCTGCTTCTGCTGGAATGCTGCCGTGACGAACACCCCGACCACCCTGGCCGACTGGCTGGACTACATTGAATGCCAGCATCCGGCGAGCATCGACATGGGCCTGGAGCGTGTGCGCGCGGTGGCCACGGCGATGGGCCTGGGCGCGCCGGCCAAGCACACCATCGTGGTCGGTGGCACCAACGGCAAGGGCTCCACGGTTGCCTTCATCGAGGCCATCGGCCGTGCCGCCGGCTGGAAGGTCGGCGCGTACACCTCGCCGCACCTGCTGCGCTACAACGAGCGGGTGCGCATCGATGGCCAGGATGCGGACGATGCCGCGCTGGTGGCGGCGTTCAGCACGGTGGAAGCCGCGCGCGGCGACATCACCCTGACCTATTTCGAGTACGGCACCCTGGCGGCACTGCAGCTGTTTGCCGATGCCGGGCTGGACCTGGCCGTGCTGGAAGTGGGCCTGGGTGGCCGCCTGGATGCGGTCAACATCATCGATGCCGACGTGTCGGTCATCACCACCGTGGACATCGACCATGCCGAGTGGCTGGGCGAGGACCGCGAGGCGATCGGCGCGGAGAAGGCCGGCATCATCCGCGGCTGGAAGCCGGTGATCCTTGGCGAGACCGATCCGCCGTCCAGCGTGCTGGCGCGCGCCTACCGGGTGGGCGCCAACGCGATCCGCGGTGGCAGTGATTATTTCTACGAGTCGATCGACGCCCAGCGCTGGCGCTGGCGCGATGTCGGCCTGCGCATGGAACTGCCGGCCCCGGCCCTGGCCGGTCCCATCCAGCTGGCCAACGCCGGTGCTGCCATCGCCGCGCTGCGCGCACTGGACCGGCCGGTGCCACGCGCGGCCTGGGCCACCGGCATCGCCGCTGCGCGCATCAACGGCCGCATGCAGGCCTTCGAGCGCGACGGCGTGCAGATCCGGGTGGATGTCGGCCACAATCCGCAGGCGGCAGGGCAGCTGGCGCGCACGCTGAAGTCGGAAGCCGCCCCCGGCCGCACCCTGGCGGTGTACGCCGCGCTGCAGGACAAGGACGCCGTGGGCGTGGTGCAGGCGCTGCAGGACAGCGTCGCGCAGTGGACACTGGCTGGCCTTGCAGGTGCCCGCGGGCAGACGGCGCAGCAGTTGCAGGCACGCCTGGCCGATACGCCGGCCGCCAGCGCCGCGCTGGCCGACAGCGTCGAGCAGGCACTGCAGCAGGTGCTGGGGGAGGCCGGACGCGGTGACCGGGTGCTGGTGTTCGGCTCGTTCCATACCGCTGCCGCGGCGCTGCAGTGGCTGCAGGATCATCCCTGACCCGCGTTCAGCCAGCGCCGACGCCGTCTGCTCCGGCACCCGTATAATCGGACCATCTTCGCCCCTGTCGCCTGCCTCACGTGGATACCCCCCTGAAACAGCGTCTGATTGGTGCCATCGTCCTGGTGGCCTTGGCCGTGATTTTCCTGCCGATGCTGGTCAAGGGGCCTGCCCCGGACAGCGGTGTGGCCAATGTGCCGATTGCCGCGCCTGACGCGCCGGGCGATGGCCAGTTCGAAACCCGTGAGCTGCCGCTTGTCGCCCCGGCCGGTGGCGCCACCGGCCTGCAGAGCGGCCAGGCCAAGCCGGTCGAGGAAGCCGCCGCGCCGGCCACCCCGCCCACCGTCGATACCTCGCCAGCGGTTGCTGCCGGCAACTATGCGGTCACCTTTGGCGCCTATGGCAGCCAGGCCGACGCCGATGCCGTGATCGCCTATCTGAAGCGTTCGCAGCTGCCGGGCTTCAGCGAAACCGCATCGATCAATGGACGCCCGGCCTGGCGCGTGCGCGTAGGGCCGTATGCCGACCGTGCCCAGGCTGAAGCCGCCCGCCTGCAGGCGGTCAAGGTGCGGGGCGATGTAAAGGCCGAAGTGATCACCCTCGATGCCGGCACGGCACCGTCTGCATCGGTGGCGCCTGCCCCGGCCGCGCCCAGCGCCAGCACCGCAGTGGCAGCACCGTCGCCGTCGGCCGCTGCCAACCCGGTGCGCAGCGAGAGCCTGCCAGCCAGCACCGCGGCCGTCGCGGCGCCGTCGGCCCCCAAGCCGGAGGCCCCCAAGCCGCAGCCCAAGGCTGAACCGCCCAAGCCGCAGCCGAAGCCGGAGGCAACGACCAGCAAGCCCGAAACCCCCGCCGCTCCGGCTGCCAGCAGTGTCGGTTTCGCCGTGCAGCTGGGCGCGTTCGGCCAGGCCAACGATGCCAATGCGCTGCGCGACAAGGTCCGTGCCGCCGGTTTCAGCGCCTTCGTCGAACAGGTCCGCACCGAGAAGGGTACCCTGCACCGCGTGCGCGTCGGGCCGGTGGCCAACCGCGCCGACGCCGAACAGCTGAAGGCGCAGGTCGCCGCCAAGGTCGGCGTGGCCGGCATGGTGCGCCCGCACCCATGACGCGCCTGCAGCCGCGTTGCCAGCGCCGCCGAAGGAGCGGGGCGCCATGATCGACGTGGTGCTGCTGATCGTCATCGCTGCATCGGCCCTGCTGGGGCTGCTGCGCGGCTTTGTGAGCATCGTCATCGGCACCGTGTCCTGGCTGGTCGCCGCGTGGGCCGCCTTCGCCTTCGGCAGTGATGCCGCGCACTGGTGGTCGGCCCCGGCCGCGCCCAGCGGCGAGCACTTCGTCGGCGGATACCTGGGCGTGGGCATCGGCGTGATGCTGGTGGTCGCGGTCATCGGCATGGTCATCAAGCACATCGTCCACCGCAACATGCTGGGAAGCCTGGATCGCCTGCTGGGCGGGGTGCTGGGCACTGTGCGCGGCGGGCTGATCGCCGCCATCCTGCTGTTGCTGGCCGGTTTCACCCCGCTGGCTGCCGAGCCGTCCTGGCGCAGCTCCAGCGTGCGACCGGTGCTGAACCCGGCCGTGGCCTGGATGAACAGCAAGCTGCCGCACTGGGAGATGCCGGGCGCCGATCTGCTGCCCAAGGCCTTGCCGGGGGACACTTTGTCCCCATCTGCGTTGATGGAGCTGGGCAAGAGCGCCAGTTCCGGGTTGGGCAAGCCGGGCGCGACAGGCGATAATGGCATCCTCAACCAGGTAGTGGCGGGCAGCGGATGGCTGCGGCCCGCGAACGCGGAACAGGGCGACAACCATGATCCGGCCGAAGTGCGCCCGGATGCCTCTGCACTGCCAGGCAACATCGAGCCGGTTGATCCGGCCAACGTCGACCGCAGGCGCGGCGACCACTAAAGGCCAGGCACGGCCACCTTCCTTGTAACTGGGCATCGCCCAGCGGAGACCTCGCACCATGTGTGGCATCGTCGGAATCGTCGGCAACCAGAACGTCGCCGGGCAGTTGTATGACGGCTTGACCGTCCTCCAGCATCGCGGCCAGGACGCGGCGGGCATCGCCACCGCCAACGGCAGCCGCCTGCGCGTGCAGAAGGCCACCGGCCTGGTCCGCGATGTGTTCGATGCCCGCACCATGTCCACCCTGGAAGGCAGCGTCGGCATCGCCCGGCTATGCGGTGCTGCTGCTGGGCATCGGTGATCTGGCGCCTTGGACCAACCCGG
>NZ_JBNNHG010000213.1:0-4334 GCF_050268705.1 Stenotrophomonas sp. NPDC077659
CACCGCGACGGCGTCGACGACGCGGACCTCGGGGACCCGGGACGGCAGGCTGGCCCGTCCACCGCCACGGCCAATCCTCCGCTGGTCACGGGCATGAACCGGCGCAGCCAGATCCTGCGCCTGCTGATGCGCTACCGCCATTCGGGGGTGTTTTCCGGCATGAACCTGGATTCGGCCGGCGGCCACGCCGATGTCCCCGCCGACGGCAACCCGGAGCAGTTCGTCAGCGACCTCGAAGCGCTGGGGCCAACGTTCGTCAAGCTGGGGCAGATGCTGTCCACGCGCCCGGACATGGTGCCGGCAGACTTCGCCACCGCACTGGAACGCATGCAGGAGAACGTGGCGCCGATCCCCGTCGAGCGCATCCACGCCATCGTCGAACAGGAACTGGGTGCCGGGGTGAACAAGCTGTTCGCCTCGTTCGATCCGGAGCCGCTGGGCTGCGCCTCGCTCGCCCAGGTGCACCGCGCGGTGCTGCATGACGGTCGCCAGGTCGCGGTGAAGGTACAGAAGCCAGAAGTGGCCGCACAGCTGCGCTCGGATCTGGAGGCGCTGCGCAGCTTCGCCATGGCCGCCGATCACTTCACCCAGGTCGGCCGCCGCGTGCGCCTGCGCGACTGGCTCAATGAGTTCGCCAAGACCCTGATGCAGGAGCTGGACTACCACGCCGAGGCCGAGAACCTGGCGCGCTTCGGCCGCCACCTCAAGCCGTTCCGCCGCCTGTGGGTGCCGCAGCCGGTGTGGGACTACTGCAGCCAGCGCGTGCTGACCATGGAACTGGCCAACGGCGTGCGCGTGGATGCCATTCCCGATGTGCGCCGCACCGAGCAGGCCATGGACCCGCTGGCCGCTGCACTGATCCGAGGCTACCTGGACCAGATCTTCGTGCACGGCGAGATCCATGCCGATCCGCATCCGGGCAACCTGCGGGTGACGCCCGAAGGCCGCCTGGCCATCTTCGACCTGGGCATGGTCGCGCACATGCCACCGCGCCTGCGCGAGCGCCTGCTGAAGATCCTGTTTGCCGCCGTCGACGGTCGTGGCGAGGAAGTCGCCGATGACCTGATCAGCATCAGCACACGGCTGGAAGCCTTCGACGAAGAGCGCTACCTGCGCGAAACCGGTCAATTGATCGCGCGCTACGCTGCCAGCGGCAGCTTCTCCGAAGGCCGCGTGGTGCTGGACATGGTGCGCATCGCCACCGCGTCCGGCCTGCGCACGCCGCCGGAACTGAGCCTGGTCGGCAAGGCGCTGCTGAACCTGGAAACCGTCTGCCGCCTGCTCGCTCCGGATCTGGATACGCGCCGCATCGTTGAGCGCCAACTGCAGCATGTGATGCGCGCGCGCCTGAAGAAATCGCTGTCGGCGGCCAATCTGGCCAGCGAGGCAATGGAACTGCAGCAGTTGCTGCGCGATGGGCCGCGCAAGCTGACCGACATCATGGCCTTGCTGGCCGAGAATCGCCTGCAGATGAAGGTGACCGGGCTGGAAGAGTCGCGGTTGATGGAGAACCTGCAGAAGATCGCCAATCGTGTCGCCGCCGGCATCATCAGTGCCGCGCTCATCATGGCTGCATCGCTGATGATGAAGCTGGAAACCGGCTGGCATATCTTCGGCTACCCCGCCATTGCTTTGTTCCTGATGCTGATTGGTGTCGTACTTGGGCTGGGCATCGTCACCAGCGCCTTGCTCTTTGATCGGCGCGCACGTGCGCGCGAGGAACGCGGGCATCGTTGAAGAAACGGGAAACGGCGCGGTTTTTTAATGAAATCGCGCAACGTATTTCACGCAGGATTTACGTGCGGCGCGCGATTTCACCTCATGTAACGAACAAACATTCCAGTCAGGTTCGTGCATGCACTATCGGGTCATCGGCCTGTCATGCATGTGTGCTTGCGGCAGCGCCGGTCGGATGGACACGCGTCGGTACGACGTCCATCACCACCTCCCGTCACTGCCGAAGCCGCTTATGCTCTGGATCCTGCTGCTGTCGCTGTTGCTGCTGGCCTGGTTGTTCCTCGTCTCCGATAAATGGGTGTGGTGGAAAGCGGGTACGTTCTCGCTGCTGCTGCTCTCGCTCAGCACGTGGTGGTTGATCGACAAGCTGTCCGGCGATGGTCTGAATGCTGCAACGCTGTATCACCTCGGCGCCGACATGGAAGGCGCCGGCATCGCCGAC
Source organism: Stenotrophomonas sp. NPDC077659 (assembly GCF_050268705.1). Lineage (NCBI taxonomy): Bacteria > Pseudomonadati > Pseudomonadota > Gammaproteobacteria > Lysobacterales > Lysobacteraceae > Stenotrophomonas > Stenotrophomonas sp. NPDC077659. Next base: position 2,180 of record NZ_JBNNHG010000213.1, read on the forward strand.
TTCAAGGGCTATATCGCCGGCTACATCGCGCTCGTGCTGGTTTCGCTGCTGCCGCTGTTCGCCACGCGGGTGAAGCGCTGGCGCCGTCCAGGCCCTGGCGGCGCGTGGTTCGCCGCGTTCGCGGTGGTGTGGATCGTCTCGATCATGGTCAGCCCGCTGGCACGCGATGGCCAGCGCCTGTACCAGCAGCTGCGTCCGGTCGATTTCGCCCGCATCGCCCCCGAGTACCAGGTGCCGACCCAGCCGCTGCAGCGCCCGCGCAACATCGTGTGGATCTATGGCGAAAGCCTGGAACGCACCTATCTGGACGAGAAGGTGTTTCCCGGCCTGATGCCCAACATCAACCGCCTGGCGAGCCAGTCGCTGGACGTGCGCGGGCTGGCCTCGGCCGAAGGCGGCGGCTGGACCATCGCCGGCCTGGTGTCGTCGATGTGCGGTGTGCCGCTGACCACCTCGCAGGGCGACGAGAACAGCATGGACCGCATGGGCAGCTTCCTGCCCAAGGCCGTATGCCTGGGCGATTATCTCAAGCAGCAGGGCTACACCAATCATTACCTGGGTGGCGCCAGCGGCCGTTTCGCCGGCAAGGGCCAGTTCCTGGCCAGCCACGGCTTTGACGAAGTGCACGATCTGGACTGGTTCAAGCAGCAGAAGAAGATCGGCCGCATGCATTACTCGCCGTGGGGCGTGCACGACGACGTGCTGCTGGACACCGCCTACCAGCGCTTCGAACAGCTCTCGCGCAAGGGCGAGCCGTTCATGCTGACCACCCTGACCATGGACACCCACCACCCCGCCGGGCACCTGCCGGTGGCGTGCAAGGGCCAGCGTTATGAGAGCCAGTACGGCAACATCAACATGCTCAACGCGCTCAAGTGCAGCGACCGGTTGATCTCGCAGCTGGTGCAGCGCATCCAGGCCAGCCCCTACGGCAAGGACACGCTGATCGTCATCGCCTCGGACCACCTGGCGATGCCCAATGACCTCACCAGCATCCTGACCCGGCAGAAGCGCGAGAACCTGCTGCTGTTCCTCGGCGAGGGCGTTGCCCCGCGGCAGCTGAAGGCCGACGCAGGCACCACGCTGGATTCGGGTGCGACCCTGCTCAGCCTGCTGGACCCGCAGTTGAAGACGATGGGCTTCGGCCGTTCGTTGATCGACCCGCAGCGCGCGCCCAGTGCCAGCGTCGCCACCCAGCGCGATGGTGGCCGCGATTACCCGCAGTACCTGGCCTTCGCCCGCTCGCTGTGGCTGGGCGAGCCCACGCGGGAACTGAAGATCGATGGCGATGACCAGGTGGTGGTCGGCCTGCAGCATGTACAGCCGCCGGTGCTGCTGGAGTACGACAAGGACTGGGGCCTGAAGTCGGTGTATCTGGAAAACACCTCGCGCCAGTTCGATGATGCCGACCCGGACAACACGCTGGCTTATGTGGACCGTTGCACGGCCTTCGAGGATGGCTCAGCCGACGGTGACTGGTGCGCCCTGCTGGTGAACCGCGACAACGGCATCAAGCTGTTCCGCGACGATGATCTGCGTGGCGGCATCGCCGTGGATGCACCGCTGGAATCGTTCCAGGGCCCGCGCCCGAGCGTGCGCCAGGCGCACATGATCACCCAGAAGGGCCGCCGCACCCGTGCTGGCCAGTACATGCTGAAGCTGGTGGCGAGCCAGCGCCCGGACCGCGGCTTCTGGATCGAGGCGGTGTCATCGCAACGCAAGGTGGTGCTGGCGCAGCAGTGGGTGCAGCCGGATGCGGACGGCAGGATCAACGTCTCGTTCGGGTTGGACCATGAGGTGGATGATCTGGAAATCCGCGCATGGCTGAACCATGCCGAGAAGCTGGCGGTGGATACGTTTGCGCTGGTGCCGTCGCACGTGCGACCGCGTGGGTGAGGGTTGTTCGGCAGGGCTTGCAGCCCTGCACCTGCGGTAGTGCCGGCCGCTGGCCGGCAACAGCAACAGACAGAGCGGCATTCCGTGGGATGGCGGGGCACTGTGGGTTTGCGGGGACGCCGTAAATACGTCCCTGTAGGCTTGGTCGCCGCTTGCTCGTGTGCGCGATCCTGCGCACACGGCAAGACCGGGGTTGCGCGTCCTGCCCGAGGCATGCCTCGGGCCCATGCGGCTCACACCCCGCAAACCCACAGTGCCC
>NZ_JBNNHG010000214.1:0-4331 GCF_050268705.1 Stenotrophomonas sp. NPDC077659
GCTTTCGGCGGCCAGCTTGACGAAGGCGCCGATGACGGCCGACAGGCCGAGGATCCCAAGCCGTTCACCACCCACCACAACGCGCTGGACCTGGACCTGTACCTGCGCGTGGCGCCGGAGCTGTACCTCAAGCGCCTGACCGTGGGCGGCCTGGAGCGCGTCTACGAGATCAACCGCAATTTCCGCAACGAGGGCGTCAGCACCCGCCACAACCCGGAATTCACCATGATGGAGCTGTACGAGGCCTACGCCACGTACAACGAGATCATGGACCTGACCGAAGGCGTGATCCGTGACGTGGCCCAGGCCGTGAACGGCGGCACCGAGGTGGAGTGGGACGGGGCGAAGATCGACCTGGGCCCGGCCTTCCGCCGCTGGCGCATGGATGAAGCGGTGCGTCACCACAACCCGGAAATCTCGGCGGCCGACTGCACCGACCGCGAGGCGCTGCTGCGCCATTGCGAGCGCTTGAAGATCCGCGTCAAGCCGTCCTATGGCTGGGGCAAGCTGCTGCTGGAAATCTTCGAAGCCACGGTCGAACACACGCTGATCCAGCCGACCTTCATCACCGATCACCCGGTGGAGGTGTCGCCGCTGGCCCGTGCCAACGACAACGATCCGGGCTACACCGACCGCTTCGAGCTGTTCGTCAATGGCAAGGAGCTGGCCAACGGCTTCTCCGAGCTGAACGATCCGGAAGACCAGGCCCAGCGCTTCCAGGCCCAGGTGGCAGCCAAGGAAGGCGGTGACGACGAAGCCATGCACTATGACGCCGATTACATCCGTGCGCTTGAGTACGGCATGGCGCCGACCGGTGGCCTGGGCATCGGCGTGGACCGCCTGGTGATGCTGCTGACCGGCAGCAGTTCCATCCGCGACGTGCTGCTGTTCCCCTACATGCGCCCCGAACAGTAAGGCGCAGTACCGGCCACGACTGTGCGCGCCGTCCCGGATCGGGCCGGCGCCATTGACGCCTTCCGCACTCGGCGTATGGTGGTGGCACGGCCTTGACGCCCGCTATGCTTGATGGCGTTGGGGAGCGTGCGATGTGGAGAACCCCCTTCACATTGTGACAACGATCATGAACCCGGGGGCGAGTGACGGGAGTCGTGCCGATGCAGGGTGCCAGTGTGCACAGCGGCGGGGTATCCTCGCTGGCTGATATTCCAGCGTGGTCGAGAAGGCAGGCAGAGAACGCCTTGAACATCGTCATCGTCGACGACCAGACGTCCGCCAGGACGATGCTGCGCCATGTCATTGAAGACATCGCGCCCGAATTGAGTGTGCACGACTTCGGTGACCCGCTTACCGCCCTGGCGTGGTGCGAGTCCTACGCGGTCGATCTGCTGCTGCTGGATTACCGCATGCCGGAGATGGACGGGCTTGAGTTCGCCCGCCGTTTCCGCCGCCTGCCCAAGCACCGGGACATTCCGGTGATCCTGATCACTGTGGTCGGCGATGAGCCGATCCGGCAGGCGGCACTGGAATCGGGCGTCATCGATTTCCTTGTCAAGCCGATCCGTCCGCGTGAACTGCGGGCACGCTGCCACAACCTGCTGCAACTGCGCCAGCAGGCCGAGAACGTCAAACAACGGGCGCTGTCGCTGGAGCAGCGGTTGCTGGCCAGCATGCACGAAGTGGAAGAACGCGAACGCGAGACCCTTTCGCGGTTGGCGCGTGCCATCGAGTTCCGTGATGCCGGCACCAGTGCGTATCTGGAGCGCATGGCGCGGGTGGCGGGGCTGATCGCCGAACAGTTGGGACTGCCCGAAGAGGAGGCCAAGCTGATCGAGATGGCTGCGCCGCTGCACGACATGGGCAAGATCGCCATTCCCGACGCGGTGCTGCTCAAGCAGGGCAAGCTCAACGACGAGGAGCTGGCGATCATGCGCCGGCACCCGCGCATTGGCCACGAACTGCTCAGTGGCAGCCAGAACCGTTTCATCCAGGTGGGGGCGCTGATTGCCCTGCGCCATCACGAGCGTTACGACGGCAGCGGGTACCCCGATGGCCTGGTTGGCGACGCGATTCCGCTGGAAGCGAGGATCGTGGCGGTCGCCGATGTGTTCGACGCGCTTGTGTCACCGCGTCCCTACAAGGAAGCATGGACCATGGAAGCTACCCTGGCTTATCTGTACGCCCAGCGCGGTCGTCTGTTCGACCCGCGCTGTGTTGACGCGCTGATGCGCGGGCGCAAGCAGCTGGCGGACATCTGCGCCCAGCACTCGACGGCATCCACCCGACCGGGCGGTTGACATGCAGGGACTGCGTCCACGGTTGACACACTGGCCGGCGCAGGACCCTGCGGGGGTCGCCAGCCAGTACCGCATGCCGCGCGCGTGGCAGGTACGGCAGTGGCTGCCCGGTGCCACTTTTCCCTGATGTGCCGACGGATGCCCCCCTTACGCCCATGGATACTTCCGCAACCCCCTCCCTGCCAGCCTCTTCGCTGCCGCGCCGGCTGAAACAGCGCCTTGCCGGCCGCGAGGACAGCGAGCATGCGCAGAACCTGATCCGCATCGTCATCACGGCGTTGTTCATCAGCTACCTGGGCTGGCGCTCCTTCAGCGGGCGCGGTGATACCCTGACGGCGACCTGGCTGATCCTGGGTTTCGAACTGACGATCTCCGCCGGCCTGCTGGTGGCGATCCTGCTGCAGCCGAGGGCGTCGCACGTGCGCCGGGTGATCGGCATGCTGACCGATTACACCTGCATGACCTGGATCATGACCATCCAGGGCGAGCCGGCTGCGCCGCTGTATGCCGTGATGCTGTGGGTGACCATCGGCAACGGCATGCGTTATGGCAGCACCTATCTGCGCGTGGCCACGGCGATGGGCTTTGTGGCCTTTCTGTGCACGGTGGTGCTGTCACCGTACTGGCGTGCTCACGCGTATCTGGGCTGGGGCCTGCTGCTGGGCCTGGGTGCCATTCCGCTGTACTTCGATTCGCTGCTGCGCGCGCTGACCCGCGCGGTGGCCGAGGCACGCCAGGCCAACGAGGCCAAAAGCCGCTTCCTGGCCAACATGAGCCATGAGTTCCGCACCCCGCTGAACGGCCTGGCTGGCATGACCGAAGTCCTGGCCACCACGCGCCTGGACGATGAGCAGCGCGAATGCCTCAGTACGATCCAGGCCTCGACCCGCAGCCTGCTGGTGCTGGTGGAGGAGGTGCTGGACATTTCGGCCATCGAAGCAGGCAAGCTGCGCGTGGAGCGTAACGAGTTCGAACTGGCCAACGTACTGCAGGCGATCAATCTGATCCTGGCCCCGCAGACCCGCTCAAAATCGCTGGAATACCAGGTGATGGTTGACGGCAACGTGCCGCCGCGCCTGTACGGCGATGCGGGCCATCTGCAGCAGATTCTGCTCAATCTGATGGGCAACGCGGTCAAGTTCACCGACAGCGGTTTCGTCCACCTGAGGGTGACGGGGCGGCCGGCGCCCGCCGGCGGCAACCGCATGCGCCTGCGGTTCGAGATCCTCGACAGTGGCATTGGCGTCCCGGTCGCGATGCGCAGCCGCTTGTTCAATCCCTTCGAGCAGGCCGACGTCGGCCTGGCCCGGCGCCACGAGGGCACCGGGCTGGGCACGAGCATTGCCAAGGGCCTGGTGGAATCCATGGGCGGGCAAGTCGGCTATGCGCCCAATCTGCCGCGCGGCAGCCTGTTCTGGGTGGAACTGGACCTGGAGCCGGCCAGCGTGGCCGAGGACGTGTCCGCGCCGGCCGAGGAGGGCGGCAATGTCATCGCCTTCTCCAATCCGTTCCTGCGCCACCGCGCGCGGGTACGCAGCCTGCGCGTGCTGGTGGCCGATGACCACGAAGCCAACCGCATGGTCCTGCAGCGCCTGCTGGAGAAAGCCGGGCACAAGGTGACCTGCGTGAACGGCGGTGAGCAGGTGCTGGACACGCTGGAACAGGCCAGTTTCGATGCGGCGATCGTCGATCTGCACATGCCCGGCATGAGCGGCCTGGATCTGCTCAGGCAACTGCGGGTGATGCATGCCAGCGGCATGCCCTATGTGCCGGTGATGGTCCTCAGTGCCGATGTCACGCCCGAAGCCATCCGCAGCTGCGAGCAGGCCGGCGCGCGCGCTTTCCTGGCCAAGCCGGTGGTGGCCACGCGCCTGCTGGATGTGCTGGCGGAGGTTGCGGCCAACGTCCGCGCCGATACCCACCTGGAAGCGGTGCCGCCCCGAGGGGTCAGCAACGGCGTGTTCGATCCGGCCGTACTGGATGAACTCGCTTCGCTGGGCATGGGCGACGGCTTCGAGCGCACGTTCATCGACCAGTGCCTGGCCGATGTCGATCTGTGCATGAAGCATATCCAGA
>NZ_JBNNHG010000215.1:0-4227 GCF_050268705.1 Stenotrophomonas sp. NPDC077659
TCGACCCGGCCACGCGCACCGTGCGCGGTTCGGTCACCAGCGGCAACTTCTGCGGACTGACCCATGACGGGCTCCTCGATTTGTTGCGGCCATCGGGGCCGCGGACGGGTAAACCGTGGCGGGGCTGGCCAGCACCTGCAAGGCGGCTCCAAACGGGGAGCGGCCGGCGATGGAAGGCCCAGACACGGAAAAAGCCGGACGGGGAGGCCCGTCCGGCTTTTGTGCATTATCCGGGTTTCCGGGGTCCGGTGCCACCTTTGCGACGGGCGGCTTTACCGGACGGTCAGGCCGGCGTCTCATGTAGAGCCGAACCCATGCTCGGCTGCCGTATCGCCGCTGCGCGGCGCCGCCCGAGCATTAGCTCGGGCGCTACACCAGGCCGCCCCTGTAGAGCCGAGCCCACGCTCGGCTGCTGTGCCGCCGCTGCGCGGAGCCGCCCGAGCATAGGCTCGGGCGCTACACCCGGTCGCCCGTGTAGGGCCGAGCCCACGCTCGGCTGCTGTGCCGCCGCTGCGCGGCGCCGCCCGAGCATAGGCTCGGGCGCTACACCCGGTCGCCCGTGTAGAGCCGAGCCCACGCTCGGCTGCTGTGCCGCCCCTGCGCGGCGCCGCCCGAGCATAGCTCGGGCGCTACATCCGGCCGCCCCTGTAGCGCCGAGCCCATGCTCGGCTGCTATGCCGCCGCTGCGCGGCGCCGCCCGAGCACGGGCTCGGACGCTACAGGACCGGCTTTCAGTGCCGCGCCCACCACAGCAGGCTCAGGCCGGCCAGCAGCACCAGGCCACCGAAGCTGCGCAGGGCCGGGCTGGGCAGGTCCAGCAGGCGCTCGGCCATGCGCTTCCAGGCCAGCGGGGCAACGAACAGCAGCAGGCCTTCCAGCACGGCCACCAGGCAGACGGCCGCGAACAGATCTTTCATGGGGGGAACTCCGGAAAAACACGGGGCCCGGCATCTGGCCGGGCCCCGTGGGATCTTGCCGAACAACCTCAGCGGTCGTTCTTCAGGTACTGCAGGAACGGGTCGTTCTTGTCCAGCACGATCACGCCGTTGCCGTCGGTCATGGAGCCACGGTAGGCCTCCAGGCTGCGGTAGAACGCGTAGAACGACGGATCGGCCGAACCGGCCTTGCCGTAGATGCGGGCCGCATCGGCATCGCCTTCACCACGCAGGCGCTGGGCATCGCGTTCGGCTTCGGCGATCAGCACGGTGCTGTCACGGTCGGCCTGGGCACGGATGGTCAGCGACTGCTCTTCGCCCTCGGCGCGCAGCTTGGCCGCTTCCTGCTTGCGCTGTGCGCGCATGCGCTCGTACACGTCATTGATCACCTGGCTGTCGGTGGGCAGGTCGACCTGCTTGATGCGCAGGTCGATCATCTGCATGCCCAGCCCGGACACGGCATCGTTGATGTCCTTCAGCTGCGCGGCGATCAGCTCGCTGCGGTCGCCGGACACCAGCTGCTGCAGGGTGCGCGAGTTGATCTGGTTGCGCAGCGAATCGGTGAAGATCGGCTGCAGGCGGGCATTGGCCACTCGCGGGTCACCACCGGTGGCGCGGAAGTAGTCGCCCACGTTGGAGATGTAGCCCACGGCGAAGAAGTCGACGCTGACGTCCTTCTGCTCGGCGGTGAAGTAGCGCGCCGGTGCGGTGTCCAGCACCTGGAAGCGGCGGTCGAACACGCGCACGGTTTCCACCAGCGGCACCTTGAAGTGCAGGCCCGGCTTGATGTCCGAACGCACCACCTTGCCCAGGTTCAGGACCATGGCGGTCTGGTCCTCACGGACCACGTAGACCGAACCCAGCAGGCCCAACAGGGCCGCCACGACGACGGCAATCCAGATAGAACTTCTCATCGGCTGCCCTCCTCACGGCCGCTCGGACGCCCGGTCGGGCGGGTCAACGGCCGACCCGGGTCACGGGAAACTTCGGTTGCGGTGCCCGGCAGCGACGGCATCACCACCTCCGGGCTCGGCACCGCGGCCGGCGCGGATGCGCTGGGGCGGGTATCGCCGGTCATCGGCACGTAGATCAACTGGCGGCCATCGCCACCGATGACCTTGCGGTTCTCGCTCAGCACCTGCTGTACGGTTTCCAGCCACAGGCGCTTGCGGGTCACTTCCGGGGCGTCCTTGTACTGGGCCTGCAACAGGCTGAAACGCTGCGCGTCACCCTCGGCCTTGGACACCACGGCCTGCTTGTAGCCTTCGGCGGTGGTGCGGGCGCGCGAGGCCTGGCCGCGGGCTTCCGGCACGACCTTGGCGGCGTAGGCCTGGGCTTCGTTGATCAGGCGCTCCTTGACCTGCTGGGCACCATTGACCTCGTCAAAGGCCGGCTTGACCTCCTCCGGCGGACGGGCGTCCTGCAGGGTCAGGCCGGTCACGGTGAGGCCGGTCTTGAAGGCCTTCAGCAGTGCCTGCAGGCGCTCTTCGGCGGCCACGGCCAGCGGGCCACGGTTGTTCAGTACCGAGTTGAGGTCGGCGCGGCCGACTTCCTCGCGCACCGCGCTCTGCGCGGACTGTTCCAGCACCTGGTCGGCGTCGACGGTGCCGAACAGGTAGGTCTGCGGGTCATCGATGCGGTACTGCACGTTGAGCGAGACGTTGACGATGTTCTCGTCGCGGGTCAGCACCGGCACCTGGATCGAGAAGGTCTTGATCTCGGTGGCATTGACCTTGGTGACCGATTCGATCGGCCACGGCAGCTTGAAGTTCGGGCCCGGGGTCAGGATCCGCGAGAACTGGCCGAAGCGCAGCACCACGCCACGCTGCTGTTCGCCTATCAGCTGGAAGCTGGAGAACAGCACCAGCAGCACCACTGCCACGGCCACCCAACGCAGGATGCCGCCATCGAACAGGTCCTTCAGCGGCCCGGGCAGACCGCCCCAGCCACCACCATTGCCACCGCCGCGCGGCCCGAACGGCCCGCGTCGATTGTCCTCGGGGCCTTGTCCGCCCTTGTTGCCGCCGGGTGTATTCCAGGCCATGCACGCTCCATCAATATGTGGGCTGCGGCGCGGGCCCTTCCCGCGGCGCCAGCCGTGAATCTTCACCGATCATACAAGATGGGGCGGACTGGCAGGTCTGAAAGGGCCATGAGCGGGTAAGGTGGCGTTTTCCTCGAAGTCAGGCAGCGCCGATGGTCCCCACCTCCCCGTTTACCGCGTTCCGGATCGAAAACGATGATGCCGGCTACCGCAGCGGCCTGGTCCAGCTGGGCGTGGATGATCTCAGCCCCGGCCAGGTGCTGGTCCGCGCGCACTGGTCCTCGGTCAACTACAAGGACGCCTTGGCCGGCACCGGCAAAGGGAAGATCCTGCGCCGCTTCCCGCTGGTGGGCGGTATCGACGTGGCCGGCACGGTGGTCGCCTCCAGCGACCCGGCCTGGCGCGAGGGCGATGCGGTGCTCGCCACCGGCTGCGGCCTCAGCGAAACCCGGGACGGTGGCTACAGCCAGTACGTACGGCTGGAATCGCGCGCCGTCATCGCCCAGCCGGCCGGGCTGAGCCCGCGCGAGGCGATGGTGCTGGGCACCGCTGGCTTCACTGCGGCCCTGGCCCTGCTACGCCTGCAGGACAACCGGCAGACCCCGGGACACGGGCCGCTGGCGGTGACCGGCGCCACCGGCGGCGTCGGCGCGCTGGCCGTGGACATCTTCAGCCGCGCCGGTTACGAGGTGCATGCGATCAGTGGCAAGCCGGAGCAGGCCGCCTTCCTGCGCGACATCGGCGCGAGCGAGGTGCTGCCGCGCGAGGCGCTGGCCGATACCGCGCCGCTGCAGTCGGCACGGTTCGGCGGAGGCCTGGACAATGCCGGCGGCACGATGCTGGCCAGCCTGCTGGCGCAGACCGTGCCCTATGGCAGCGTGGTCAGTGCAGGCCTGGCCGCCAGCCCGACGCTGCAGATGACAGTGATGCCGTACATCCTGCGGGGTGTGTCGCTGCTGGGCGTGTCCTCGGCCAGCGCGCCGCGCGACCTGCGCGAGCAGGTCTGGGCGCGCCTGGGCGGGGAATGGAAGCCACAGCACCTGGACCGCATCTGCACCGCCGAAGTCGGCCTGGCCGATCTGCCGGCGGTGTTCGAGCGGATGCTGGCCGGCGGTTCGCTGGGGCGCACGGTGGTACGGATCGACTGAACGTCGCAGGCAGGCGACGGACGGCAGCTCTGCCACTCCCACCCGCGCCGACATGGCCAGCTACCCGTGGATTGGCGCTTACGACAAGATTCCGGTCGAT
>NZ_JBNNHG010000216.1:0-4225 GCF_050268705.1 Stenotrophomonas sp. NPDC077659
GCCGCTCTCCTGCGCGTCGGCAACGCGGCCAGAGCCTGGTTACCTGCTGCCTGGTGCCGGGCTTCGAAGCCCCGGTGATGCTGGCCTATTCGGCCCGCAACCGTTCGGCCTCGTGCCGCATTCCGTGGGTGTCCAACCCGAAGGCACGCCGCATCGAAATGCGCTTCCCCGATCCGATCCAGTCGGGCTACCTCACCTTCACCGCGCTGATGATGGCCGGCCTGGACGGCATCAAGAACCAGATCGACCCGGGCGCACCGAGCGACAAGGATCTGTACGACCTGCCGCCGGAAGAAGAGAAGCTGATCCCGCAGGTCTGCTCCTCGCTGGACCAGGCCCTGGAAGCGCTGGACAAGGACCGTGAGTTCCTCAAGGCCGGTGGCGTGATGAGCGATGACTTCATCGACGGCTACATCGCGCTGAAGATGCAGGAAGTGACCAAGTTCCGCGCGGCGACCCACCCGCTGGAATACCAGCTGTACTACGCAAGCTGACCGGGCGGTGATGGCGGTGGGTACCCCTCCCACCCGCCGCCATCACCTCCGTTCTCTGCGGCTGGGGAGCCGCATATGGCGGGCCTTGTGCCCGCCTTGGTAGAGCGGACCGTTGGTCCGCTGCATTGGGAACGCGGGCCATTGGTCCGTTTTGGCAGAGCGGACGGTTGGTCCGCTTTGGTAGAGCGGACTGTCAGTCCGCTGATCCAGGGGCAAGAGAGACCGGATACGCGACATGGGCCGCCCTCCCTCCCGCGTCGGCCGTGCAAGGAGAGAGGCACGGCTGTCCCGGCCCGGTTCGTGTCCGGTGCAACAGCCACGGCCATCATCACGATGGCCCGTGGTTGCCTGATGCCATCGCGCGTTGGCGCGGTGGCCCCATCCACCATCGGGACATGCGCATGAAACTGATCTCCGCCATCATCCGACCGTTCAAGCTCGACGAGGTCCGCGAGGCCCTCTCCGACGCTGGCGTGTCGGGCATCACCGTGACCGAAGTAAAAGGTTTCGGTCGCCAGAAGGGCCACACCGAGCTGTATCGCGGCGCCGAGTACGTCGTCGATTTCCTGCCCAAGATCAAGATCGAAACCGTGGTCACCGACGAGCGTGCCGACGCGGTGATTGAAGCGATCCAATCGTCTGCAGGCACCGGCAAGATCGGCGACGGCAAGATCTTCGTCACTGCCGTCGAGCAGGTCATCCGTATCCGCACCGGCGAAATCGGTGCCGACGCGCTGTAACCCCTTCCGGAGACTCCCCCAATGAAGATGCGCCTTCTCACCGGGTGGCAAGCCCGGTTCCATCTGGTGTGCCTGTTGATGCTGCTCAGCGCGCTGGCTGCAGGGGCCTGGCCGGGCAATGCCCACGCCCAGGCCCAGGTTTCGCCGCTGCCCACCGAACCGGTCGCGGTCGAGCCGCTGCAGGCTCCGGCGGCGGCTGCCCCCGCCGCCGCTGAAGTTGCGGCCCCCGCCTTCGACCACGGTGACGTGGCCTGGATGCTCACCTCCACCCTGCTGGTGCTGCTGATGGTGGTGCCGGGCCTGGCCCTGTTCTACGGCGGCCTGGTGCGGTCCAAGAACGTGCTGTCGGTGCTCAGCCAGATCCTGGTGGTGTTCTCGCTGGTGCTGCTGCTGTGGGTGGCCTACGGCTACAGCGCGGTGTTCAGTGCAGGCAACCCGTTCTTCGGTTCGTTCACCGAGTTCGCGTTCCTGAAGGGCTTCACCCCTGACTCGGTTGGCAACACGCCCATCAAGGGCCTGCCGGATTACCTGTTCGTTGCCTTCCAGTCGACCTTCGCCGGCATCACCACCGCCCTGATCGTCGGCGCCTTCGCCGAGCGCATCAAGTTCCGCGCGGTGCTGCTGTTCTCGGCGCTGTGGTTCACCCTCAGCTACATCCCGATGGCGCACATCGTCTGGGGTGGCGGCTACCTGGGCGAAATGGGCGCCATCGACTTCGCCGGTGGCACCGTGGTGCACATCAACGCGGGTGTGGCCGGCCTGGTCGGCGCTTGGTTCCTGGGCAAGCGCCTGGGCTATGGCCAGACCGCACTGAAGCCGCACAACGTGCCGTTCACCTACATCGGCGCGATGCTGCTGTGGGTGGGCTGGTTCGGCTTCAATGCCGGCTCGGCCGCTGCGGCTGACACCGTTGCTTCGCTGGCCTTCCTCAACACCGTGCTGGCTACGGCCGCTGCAGTGCTGGGCTGGACCCTGGTCGAGGCGATCACCAAGGGCAAGCCGTCGGCACTGGGTGCAGCCTCGGGTGCGGTGGCCGGCCTGGTCGGCATCACCCCGGCCTGCGGTACCGTGGGCCCGCTCGGCGCGATCGTGATCGGCCTGGTGGCCGGTGTGGTCTGCGTGTGGGGTGTTACCGGCCTCAAGCGCCTGCTGAAGGTGGACGACACCGCCGACGTGTTCGGTGTGCACGGCGTCGGCGGCATCGTCGGTGCCATCCTCACCGGTGTGTTCAGCGCACAGTCGCTGGGTGGCACCAAGGCTGATCTGGACATCGGCCACCAGGTGTGGGTGCAGGTGGTCAGCGTCGGCCTCACCGTGGTCTGGTCGGCGGTGGTCACCGCGGCCATCCTGCTGCTGGTGAAGGTGGTGGTCGGCCTGCGCGTGACCGAAGAGGCCGAGCGTACCGGCCTGGATGTCACCTCGCATGGTGAATCGGCCTACGAGGCCTGATGTAAGGGCAGCCTGGGTCTGTGCCGACCGATGGTCGGCACAGACCTCTGCTTTGGTGGGTGCCGACCGTTGGTCGGCACTCCCATTGCCTTGGTGGGTACCGACCGTTGGTCGGTACCGCGGCATGCATCATCGCGCCTGATCGCGCACAATCGAGTCCATGCACCCGATCCGCACGCCCCTGATGCTCTCGGCCTGCCTGCTGCTGGCCGCCTGTGCTTCCACCCCGCACGAAAGCCGCAACCCGCTGGCGACCTGGGTGCCATCGCCGAACCAGAACGCGCGCGTGCCGGTCATCATCGTCATCCACCACACCGAGCAGGATTCGGTGCAGCAGAGCCTACACACCCTGCGCACCGCCAACAGCGGCGGCCGGGTCAGCGCGCATTACCTCATCGGTGCCGATGGCCACCGCTACCAGCTGGTCAGTGACGAACGCCGCGCCTGGCACGCCGGTTCCGGTCGCTGGGGCACCATCACCGATCTCAATTCCGCCTCCATCGGCATCGAGCTGGACAACAACGGCAGCACGCCGTTCGCACCTGCGCAGATCACTTCGCTGATCCAGTTGCTGCGTGACCTTAGCGAGCGCCTGAACATCCCGCCGCGACAGGTGATCGGCCACGCCGATCTCGCACCGACGCGCAAGGCTGATCCCAGCCGTTTCTTCCCGTGGCAGCAGCTGGCCGAAGCAGGTTTCGGCGTGTGGCCTCGCGCCAGCGATGGTCCCGCGCCGGAAGGCTTCGATGCCTGGAATGCGATGGCACGCTTCGGTTATCCGTTGGAAGATCGCGACGCGGCGGTCGCCGCCTTCCATCGCCGCTTCCGTGGCAGCGACGATCTGCCGAAGACGCTGGACGCCGAGGACGCCCGGATCCTGCATTCGTTGCTCCTGCAGACGCCGTAGCCATTAAAGATGGCGAAACCAAAGCATTTTATAGAGTGCATGCATAATTATTGAGGTGGCGATGAAGCAGGAGACGGTTCACGCATTAATTACGGCGAAGACAATCCTCGACGATTCTAGGCGGCTGATCGGACTGGCCAATCAACATGGATGCTCTGCTGGTCTAATTCTTCTTCAAGATGCTCTAGAGATAGTTTTTCTGTGCTGCTTGAAGGAGATTGGGTCTGATCAGAACAGAAATCTTGAATCTTTCTCTTTCGATCAGCTCATAGGAGAGCTCGGCGGAAGTGGCTTCAAAGTACCGAAATCTGGCACTCTGAAAGCTCTGAATAAGCAGAGGGTGATTGTCAAGCACTACGGTCAGCTGACGGATGTGGCATCGACAGAGGTGTATCTACTGGCAGCTGAAGAAGCTATTACAGCTTTGTTGAAAGCAGTGATAGGCAAGGACATAACCGAGGTGTTCTTGTCTGACTTGCTTCCGGAGAATCACGTTCTTCAACCCTACCTTCAATCGGCAGCTACCTTTATCCGTCTGGAGAACTATCTTGAGGCGCTTAAGGAGGTAAGAAAGGCGTACGGCGGTCTCAACTTGCAAGCGCAACACGTGAGTTGAATTGATCGATTTCCAAAGC
>NZ_JBNNHG010000217.1:0-4126 GCF_050268705.1 Stenotrophomonas sp. NPDC077659
ATGGTGCCCAGCTGCCAGGTACGGCCGATGGCGTCCTTCAGGTGGTACTCGATCTTCGGGCCGTAGAAGGCCCCCTCGCCCGGCAGCTCCTGCCATTCCACGCCACAGGCGGTCAGCGCCGAGCGCAGCGCGCCTTCGGCCTTGTCCCAGGTAGCGTCGTCACCCAGGCGCGATTCGGGGCGCAGGGCGATCTTGATCTGGATCTCATCGAAACCGAAGTGCTGGTAGACCGCCAGCGCCTGCTGGTGGAACGCGGTCACTTCCGATTCGATCTGGTTCTCGGTGCAGAACACATGGCCATCATCCTGGGTGAAACCACGCACGCGCAGGATGCCGTGCAGCGCACCGGACGGCTCGTTGCGGTGGCAGGAACCGAATTCACCGTAGCGGAGGGGAACAGGGTGCCGTCTTCGGTGCAGATCGCATCCACCGGCACGTCCCACGACGCCACCGGCAAGGACTCGACCTGCTGCACCGCGAATGCCGCACCGACCAGCCAGGGCGGTGCCGGCCGGTCGTGGCGGAAGGCGAAGCTGCGATCATACCAGCCGCCCCCCATGCCCAGCCGCCGGCACTGGCTGTCGAAGCCCACCAGCGGAGTCACCACCAGCGCCATCTGCGCCGGTTCCAGGGTGTCTTCCAGGGCCACGTCCGGTTCGGGAATGCCGTAGCGGTTGCTGGTCAGCGGCTGGCCGGGGCGCCACGGCGCGAAGCGCAGCCCCTCGCCGGCCAGCACCGGCAGGCAGTAGGTCAGGCCTTCGGGCAGCTGCAGCTGCCAGCGGTGCAGGGCGATTTCGCCATCCAGCGCCCAGTAGCCGGCCACGGGCCCGGTACGCGGGGCGAACGGCAGGGTGAGCAGGGCATCGGCCAGCGCGTCGGCGGCGGCGATACGCGCGGGCGCGGAGAGCGCGCGGCGGCGTTGCCGCAGGTCGTGGCGCAGGGCCTGGCGCGGGTCGGTCATGGCAGCGAGTGGCGGGGAACAGCCGTCATTGTGCCGGAAAGAACAAGGGCGACGCCCGAAGACGCCGCCCTTGCTGGAATATTGCATTCTCCGCAGTGTCGATGCATGCGAAACGACCTTGAACCCGGGGGGCTCAAGTGGGAACGCTGGAGCACCATCGGGCTTCCCGCTACAAGGCGGACCTGCACTCCCGGCGCTGTCGCGCTCCCGGTGTCGTTCTTAAGGGACAAGGCGAATGTTTGCACATGCCGTCGAGTACCGCAGAGAACGCGTGGTCATTATAGCCAGCGCGCACGATCTGGATAGGCCGTTCGTCGGCAACAGTACGTGCCAATTCAGAAAAGGGGACGGAGGGGATTAAGACGTTTCCAGCACGCAAGGGGCGAATGCGCCTTGATCCCCTCCGTCCCCTTTTACGGGGTGTCGTCGATCGCGCGGTCCAGGCGGCGGTTCAGATCGGCCAGGGTCTGCTGCAGGGCCACCGCCTGGCGGGCGTTCTCGTCACGCAGCAGCTGCAGTTCGTGGGCGAGGTTGAGCGCGGCCAGTACGGCGACGCGATCAACGGCGGCCATGCGGTTGCTGCCGCGGATCTCGCGCATGCGCGCATCCAGCAGGCGCGCGGCGGCCATCAGGCTGTCGCGCTCATCGCCACCCACGCCCACCGTGTATTCACGGTCGAGGATGCGGACACTGACCGGTTCGGCGCTCATGTGTGCTGCTCCAGGGATTTGAGCCGGCTGATCATTGCTTCCACCCGCGAGCGGGCCTGCTCGTTCTTGGCCAGCAGCGTCGAGCGCTCGCTCACCAGCTGTTCCTGCTGATGGCGCAGGCTGCGGTTCTCCTCGGCCAGGCGCTGGTTGCGTTCAAGCAACGCTTCCACGCGGGCGGCGAAGGCCTGCAGCTGGGCAAGGGGGTCGGCGGGTTCCATGCCGCACGATAGGCAAGCCGGGTGAGGCCGGTCAAGCCTTGCCGCAGCAGGGCCGGGCTGCCACGAGGAGAGACCGGTAGGGTTGCTACACTACCGGGCTCGCGGGCGCGCGCGTGTGCGCTCCATGTTTCCTATTCCGAACGAGCCGCACGATGACCGAACTTCCCTCCGTCGACGACGTTACCCGCGCCAGCCAGGAACTGGGCCTGGGTGCCACCGCTGCCGAGCTGCATGGCGGCCTTTGCGGTTGGCTGGCTGCCGGCGGCGCCCCCGGCAACGATTGGCCGGCCCGTGTGCTGGCCGATGACAGCCTGGCCCCGGTCGCGGCCGGCAGTGCGCTGGCGCAGCTGCTGGAAGCCACCATCAAGCAGCTGGAAGACCGCGACTTCGCCTTCGAGCTGCTGCTGACCGACAGCGACGATGTCGCCGCGCAGGCCGATGCGATGTTCGCCTGGACGCGCAGCTTCCTCGGTGGCTTCGGCCTGGGCAGCGGCGGCCGTCGCCCGACCCTGTCCGAAGAGGGCGAGGAAGCGCTGACCGACATGGCCAGCCTGGCGCGTGCGTCCAGCGAGGATTTCGAGGCCGGTGGCGAGGATGATGACGAGGCCCTGTCCGAGATCGAGGAGTTCATCCGCGTGGCGGTACTGCTGCTGCACGGCGATGTGGTCCTGGCCGCGCGCCACCGCCAGCGCCTGAACTGATGGACATCAAGCAGCGCACCGGCATCGCGGCCGGCGAGTACAAGCGTCGCCGCCGCCAGTTGATGGACATGGCCGGCGAAGACGCGATTTTGGTGCTGCCGGCCGCATCGGAGAAGGTGCGCAGCCTGGATACGCATTACCCGTACCGGCAGGATTCGGACTTCCAGTACCTCAGCGGTTTCCCGGAACCGGACGCGGTGCTGGTGCTGATTCCCGGCCGCCGGCACGGCGAGGCCATCCTGTTCTGCCGCGAACGCGATGCCGAACGCGAGGCATGGGATGGCAGCCGCGCCGGGCAGGAAGGGGCAGTGGCGCTGTACGGCATGGACGATGCCTACCCGATCGACGATCTGGATGACATCCTGCCGGGGCTGCTGGAAGGGCGCTCGCGCGTCTACTACCACTTCGGCCGAGATGCGGACTTCGACCTGAAGCTGATCGGCTGGGTCAATCGCGTGCGTTCGCAGGTACGCCACGGTGCGCAGCCGCCGCATGAGTTCCTGGAACTGGGGCACCTGCTGCACGAGCAGCGCCTGTTCAAATCCGGTGCGGAAGTGGCGCTGATGCACCACGCTGCGCAGATCAGCGTGCGCGCGCACTTGGCGGCGATGCGGGCGGCGAAGGCGGGCATCCATGAATATGAGCTGCAGGCCGAGCTGGAGCGCGTGTTCCGTGCCAGCGATGCGGTCCCGGCCTACAGCAGCATCGTCGGTGCCGGTCGCAACGGCTGCATCCTGCATTACCGCGACAACAACGCGCGTTCGCGCGATGGCGAGCTGGTGCTGATCGATGCCGGTGCCGAGTACCGCGGCTATGCCAGCGACATCACCCGCACCTTCCCGGTGAACGGCCGTTTCAGTGCCGAGCAGCGTGCGCTGCACGATCTGGTCGGCCAGGCGCAGGCGGCAGCGCTGGCCCAGGCCAAGCCGGGCGTGCCGTACGAGGCCGGTCACCTGGCCGCGGTGCAGACCCTGACCGAAGGCCTGCTGCGGCTGGGCCTGCTGAAGGGCACGCTGGAAAAGAATCTGGCCGAGGGGCTGTACCAGCGCTTCTACCGGCACAAGACCGGTCACTGGATTGGCCTGGACGTACACGACGTGGGCGACTATCGATTGGCAGGCGATTCACGTCTGCTGGAGCCGGGTATGGTCTTCACCATCGAGCCGGGCCTGTATGTCGGCGCTGATGACACGACGGTGGAGCCGCGCTGGCGCGGCATCGGCATCCGTACCGAAGATGACGTGCTGATCACCGGTGATGGCCATCGCGTGTTGACCGAAGGGCTGGCGCGCAGCGCCGACGAGATTGAAGCGGTGATGGCGGGGTAAGGGGTGTTCTGCAGGGCTTGCAGCCCTGCACCCGCAGAGGCAACAGCTGGAGCAGAGCAACAACGGGTTATCCGTGGGATGGCGGGGCACTGTGGGTTTGCGGGGACGCCGCAAGTACGTCCGTGTAGCAACTGTGTTGTTGGAGGGGTTCAAGCCGCTCCGGTAGACGGGCACGGTAGTGCCGGCCGCTGGCCGGCAGCCTGTGGAC
>NZ_JBNNHG010000218.1:0-4106 GCF_050268705.1 Stenotrophomonas sp. NPDC077659
GACCGGGTCCGGTTGAGGGGGCGTGAGCGCCATGGATGGCGCGACCGAGGCTACAGGGACGTATTTACGCCGTCCCCCTCAACCGGACCCACCCCGCCATCCCACGGAAAGCCTGCCTTTGACGTTGTCTTTGCCGTTGCCGTGGCCGTGGCTTGAAGCAGGTGCAGGGCTGCAAGCCCTGCCACAACACTCCCCCCTATACAGGCAAGTGCAGGTCACAGGATACGCAGACGCCTTGTTGCCGGCTTCGATCAGGTCCACATTCCCGTGCAGGAAACGGGCTGCCGGCCCGTTGTCGAGACAACAGGAGACCTGCATGTCCGCTGCCCCCACCACCGCCATCTCCCGCGATCCGGCCACCGGCCAGGTGATCGCCAACCACCCCTTCGCCAGCGCCGCAGAACTTGAAACGATCCTGCAGCGTGGGCAGGCCGGCTTCGCGGCCTGGAGCACCCAGACCCTGGAGCAGCGCGCTGCCGTGCTGCGTGCCATGGCCGCCGTGCTGCGTCGCGATCGCGAGCCCCTGGCCGCGATGGCCACCGCCGAAATGGGCAAGGTGCACGCAGAGTCGTTGGCCGAGATCGAGAAATGCGCGGTGCTGTGCGACTGGTACGCCGAGCACGGCGCGCCGTTCCTGCGCGATGAACCGACCCAGGTCCCGGGCGACCAGGCGTATGTGTCCTACCTGCCGCTGGGCATGGTGCTGGGCATCATGCCGTGGAATTTCCCTTACTGGCAGGTGATGCGTGCGGCGGTGCCGATCCTGATGGGGGGCAATGGCTTCCTGCTGAAGCCGGCCGAGAACATTGTCGGCACCGCGCAACTGCTCGACGCCGCATGGCGCGAGGCCGGCCTGCCGGAGGGTACCTTCATTGCGGCCAACATCAGCCGTGAGGGCACCAGCGCCGCCATTGCCGATGATCGCATCGCCGCCGTCACCCTCACCGGCAGCGTCGCCGCGGGCCGCAGCATCGCGGCCCAGGCCGGGCGGGCGCTGAAGAAGGTGGTGCTGGAACTGGGCGGCTCCGATCCGTTCATCGTGCTGGCGGACGCCGACCTGGATGCAGCGGTGGATGCGGCCGTGGCCTCGCGCTTCCAGAACACCGGGCAGGTCTGCATCGCCGGCAAGCGCATCATCGTCGAAGACGCCGTCCATGACCGGTTCGTGGCGCAGTTCTGCCAGAAGGTGCAGGCGCTGACCATCGGTGATGGCCGCGAGCCGGGCAACCGCATCGGCCCGATGGCCCGCCAGGACCTGCTGGATCAGTTGCACGCCCAGGTGCAGGCCACGGTGGATGCCGGTGCCCAGCTGCGGGTCGGCGGTCATCAGCTGGACCGCCCGGGGGCCTTCTATGCCCCGACCGTGCTGGTGGATGTCGAACCGGGCATGCAGGCCTTCGATGCCGAGACGTTCGGGCCGGTCGCCTCGATCAGCCGCGCCCGTGACGCCGACCACGCGGTGGAACTGGCCAACCAGAGCGAGTTCGGCCTCAGCGGCAACCTGTGGACCGGCGACCCGGCGCGGGCCAGGCAGCTGGCACGCCGGCTGCAGACCGGTGGCGTGTTTGTCAACGGCTTCTCGGCCTCCGATCCGCGCGTGCCCATCGGTGGCGTGAAGAAGAGCGGCTTCGGCCGCGAGCTTTCGCACTTCGGCATCCGTGAGTTCGTCAACGCGCAGACCGTCTGGTTCGACAAGCGTTGACGCGCGGTTTCCTCCCTTCCTGCAACGATCCACCACCAGTCCAGCGAAAAGGACGGCATTCCAATGTCCAAGGGTTCAGATCTGCTTGTCGCCGCACTTGAGAATGAAGGCGTCGAGCGCATTTTCGGCATTCCCGGCGAAGAAAACCTCGACGTGGTCGAGTCGCTGCGCCATTCCAGCATCGAGCTGGTCATCACCCGCCACGAGCAGGCGGCGGTATTCATGGCGGCCACTTACGGCCGCCTGACCGGCAAGCCGGGGGTGTGTCTGGCCACGCTCGGGCCGGGCGCGCTCAACTTCACCACCGGTGCGGCCTATGCGCTGCTGGGCGCGTGGCCGGTCATCATGATCACCGGCCAGAAGGGCATCGTCGCCAGCAAGCAGGCGCGCTTCCAGATCGTGGATATCGTCAGCACGATGAAGCCGCTGACCAAGCTGGCCCGTCAGATCGTCTCGGCGCGCACCATCCCGACCATCGTGCGCGAAGCCTTCCGCGTGGCCCAGGAGGAGCGCCCCGGCCCGGTGCTGCTGGAGCTGCCCGAGGACATCGCCGCCACCGAGGTGGAGGGCGTGACCCTGATTCCCACCCATGCGGTGGATCGGCCCATTGCCAGCCCGGAAGCGCTGGACCGCGCGGCGGAGATCATCCGCGGCGCCCAGCGTCCCCTGCTGATGATCGCCTCGGCGGCCTCGCGCCCGCAGTCCAGCGAAGCGCTGTCGGCCTTCGTGCAGCGCGCGGGCATCCCGTTCTTCACCACCCAGATGGGCAAGGGTGCGGTGGCCGGTGGCTCGGGCCTGTACATGGGCACCGCCGCACTGACCGAGCGCGATTACGTGCACACGGCCATCGACCAGGCCGATGTGATCGTGACCATCGGCCACGAAGTGACCGAAAAGCCGCCGTTCGTGATGCGTCCGGGTGGGCCGACCGTGATCCATATCGGTTACTCGCAGGCGGCGGTGGAGCAGGTGTACTTCCCGCAGGTGGAAGTGATCGGCGATATCGGCCGCTCGCTGACCCAACTGGCTGACCGCATCGAAGGCGCGGTGCTGAACGCCGATGCGCTGCTGCCGTTGCGCGCGACCATCCTGGAGCATCTGGCCGACCGTGCCGAGGAGGCCGGTTTCACTCCTCAGCGGCTGGTGCATGACGTGCGCCAGGTGATGCCGCCGGACGGCATCGTGGCGCTGGACAATGGCATGTACAAGATCTGGTTCGCGCGCAACTACCGCACCCAGGTGGCCAACACGCTGCTGCTGGACAACGCGCTGGCGACCATGGGCGCGGGCCTGCCGTCGGCGATCATGGCCTCGATCCTGTACCCGCAGCGGCGGGTGCTGGCGGTGTGCGGTGACGGTGGATTCATGATGAACAGCCAGGAGCTGGAGACCGCGCGGCGGCTGGGCCTGAACCTGGTGGTGCTGATCCTCAACGATGGTGCCTACGGGATGATCCGCTGGAAGCAGGCGGTGGATGGTTTCACCGACTACGGCATGACCTTCAGCAACCCGGATTTCGTGAAGTACGCTGAAGCCTATGGCTGCAAGGGTCATGAGGTAACCGCCATCGAGCAGTTCATCCCGACGCTGGAGGCCGCGTTCAACGAGGGTGGGGTGCATCTGGTATCGGTGCCGGTGGACTACTCGGAGAACCAGCGGGTGCTGGTGGACGAGCTGCGCCAGGCGTTTCCCGGGACTGCCTGAGGTAGCGCCGGGCCACACCCGCCGGATGCTGGTCGGCCGATGGCCGGGCATGGCCCGGCGCTACCGCGGCTGCGGGGCCGGGGGAGGGCGGTTTTGGTATGCTGGGCAACCGGCTGTGCCGGGCGCATCATCCCCCCTCACTACACGATTCCCGCAGATCCATGAGCGAAGCTACCGATACCCCCCCCGTCGACGAAAACAAGTTGATCGCCGAGCGCCGTGAGAAACTCAAAGCGCTGCGTGGGCAGGGCATCGCGTACCCCAACGACTTCCGTCGCGAGGACTTCGCCGGGCAGCTGCAGGCAGAATTCGCCGATGCCGATGCCTGGACCGCCGAGGTGCTGGAAGGCAACGGCCGCCAGGTGAAGCTGGCCGGCCGCCTGATGGCCAAGCGCATCATGGGCAAGGCCAGTTTCGCGCAGATCCAGGACGAGTCCGGCCGCATCCAGCTGTTCCTGCAGGCTGCCGCGCTGGGCGACGCCTACACCGCCTTCAAGGGCTGGGACGTGGGCGACATCATCGCCGTCGAAGGCGGCCTGACCCGGACCAGGACCGGCGAGCTGTCGGTCAAGGCCGAGTCGATCCGCCTGTTGACCAAGTCGCTGCGCCCGCTGCCGGACAAGTGGCACGGCCTGGCCGACGTCGAGCACCGACCACGCCGGGCGTTTGGCTGGGGTGGGATATTCGGAACTGGGAATGG
>NZ_JBNNHG010000219.1:0-4080 GCF_050268705.1 Stenotrophomonas sp. NPDC077659
CCGAGCTTACATGGACGTACTTGCAGCGTCCCCCTCAACCGGACCCACCCCGCCATCCCACGGATAGCCAGTCTTTGACGTTGCCGTTGCCGTTGATTTGCAGCAGGTGCAGGGCTGCAAGCCCTGCTCAGAACCCCCCCCTCGTGCACAATGGGGCGACTCCGCTTGGCCCCCGCCCTGATGTCGAGCAAGCCGTATTCAGAAGCCTGCGAACGCAACCGCGAACCCATCGCGGCCGCGCTCGATCCGTGGATGGGCGACCGCCACCGGGTGCTGGAGATCGGCAGCGGTACCGGTCAGCACGCGGCCTTCTTCGCCGAGCGCTGGCCGTGGCTGCACTGGCAGCCCAGCGATCATCCGGACCATCTGCCTGGCATCGAGGCGTGGCGCGCCGAGGCGGCGCTGCTCAATCTGCTGTCGCCCGTGGCGCTGCAGGTGGAACTGCCGCCGGCACCGGGCCTGACCCTGCCCGAGGGCAGCTCGTTCGATGCGGCGTTCACTGCCAATACCCTGCACATCATGGGCTGGGAGCACGTGCAGGCGCTGTTCGCCGCGCTGCCGCCGCTGCTGCGCCATGGTGCGCTGCTGGCGGTGTACGGCCCGTTCAACTACGGCGGCCGCTACACCAGCGACAGCAACGCGCAGTTCGATGCTTGGCTGAAGGCGCGTGACCCCCGCAGCGGCATCCGTGACGTGGAGGCCGTGCAGGCGCTGGCCGAGGACAACGGCTTCACCCGCCTGCGCGATGTGGCCATGCCGGCCAACAACCGGTTGCTGCTGTGGCGGTTGGGGTAGTCAGGTCGCAGATTGCTCAAACTGCCGCAGGCAGCGCTGACAGCTCGTAAGGATGGCATCGAGCAGGCGGTCCAGTACCGGGTGACGAAGTCCCTCGGCGTGGAGGTCCGCATGCAACTGCTGCGCGAGTGCGGGAAGTTGGGTGGCCATGTCGTACAGGTCAGATAGAGCTTTCCGCGGATCGAGCTTCATTGCATCGGCTGTCACTTCCCAATCTACCAGGCGCACATCCCACCAGCGGTAATGACTGCCGATCTTCATTGCCATCTTGATCTTGCGCTGCTGTAGATGTGGATAGGGCAGTGCGCTTGAGATGTCGTACAACGGAGCAAGGCGGACTTTCCCTTGCGCGCCGATCAGCAGCGAGTAGTTCTTCGCATGCGCGTCGGTGCCGCCGATGAGATGATTGAACTGCAGCGCCTGCAGGAGTCTTTCCACATCCGCTCGTGGGTTGCCGGACTGTTCCCACAGCACGCGAGCCAGATCGGCTGGACCAGGCCCGCCCTGATTCTGGTACTTGATGTGAGGCATGACGCCCAGCGCTTGGCAGAAGTCTTCCTGGTGAATACGTTGCCAGCCATCCGCAGTTCGTACGCGGTCGAAGCGGGTCACCGAGATGGCCTGTGCGTCCTCCATGCGGAGCATTTCCGTGGACGCAGCGGGCATGCCGAGTCGCGCGGCCAGCCGGAGGCAGAACACCTCGTTTTCCACGAACCCGTCGTAGTCACCACTGGGCGGCTTGAGGATATGGGTGGTAGGAATGCGGCCAGCCGGAATCGCCCAGCCCCCATCATCGCGTTGCATCAAGGCGATCTTGGGTTGCGCCCCGGCCAGGCTGAACTGGCCGACATCGTCGGGTTGCCTTGCCGCGGCCTGGTCCAGACGGACCCGCTGCAGCCGCTTGGCGATGTCATGTGTGGACAGCGGCTCCTGCCGATCATCCTCGCCGGCCAGTACGGCGGCGAGCCTTTCCCCTCGTACGAACTGGACGGCGCCGGCACAGTCTTCACCCACATGCGACAACAACGCGACCGGGTTGCGGGATGAAACGTGGAATCGGGCCGCCCATCGCTGCAGAAGCGCTTCGTTGTCGGGAAGCAGGCCCCATAGGACCGCGGAGAGCGTGGCTGCTGGCGCGCGGTCCTGTGTCAGTGGAAGTGCAAGCGACAGGGGATAAGCCCCTGGGGTCTGGCGCCAACTGTCCGCATACCGGAACGTCGGGTGGCCGTGTGCATCCTGTCCCAGGTATCCGGCCAGTCTGTTGGAGAGGAGTACGTTGAGGTCCATGCGGGAAGCACGATGTCCAGGGGGAGAGGCTGTCAACGGCCCTTGCTGGGGGTACTGCACCCCGGCGTTGCCGCAGCCGCGCGATGTTCATCCGGGCGCATCCGGTTGCCATCCACGATAGTGTCGATATCGGGGACGTCCAGAGGCATTTCCGACGATGCAGCAGAAGAAGCTTGTCCCACGACGGCGTCCACGGTCAGGATCAGGCCAAGGACGTTGAGCGTCCGCAGCACGAGCTGCAGTTCCGCTCGTGGCTTGCCTTTTTCCATTTCGATGACCCATTGCCGACTGACGCCCACGCGTTCAGCCAGCTGGGCCTGATCCCAATGGAGCGCTTTGCGGCGCTGGCGGATGACCAGCCCCAGGTCGCGGGAAGTTCGAAGGACGTCCATTGGCCGAATGTATGCGCTCGCCGACTTTTAAGCAAAAGTCGCCGTTCGTTGACATTTGGCTCGATGTAACCGATCGTTGACTAAACTGTCAGTGTCGACGTTCGTAGACAGTGAGCGCAGGTGATCTTCAAGCCACCTGCACGATATGCAGCGCCTTCGGGTTGCGCCACTGCGCCAGCAGGGCCGCCTCACGTGCCTTGGCCTGCGCGAAGTGGGCTTCCTTGACGTGGCCGAAGCCGCGGATGTGCTCGGGCACGCTGGCGATCTCCACCGCCAGCGACAGCCGATCATCCTCCAGCCCGTCCAGCAGCAGCTGCACGGTCGCCTCGTAATCGGCAATCAGCTGGCGCTCCATCCGGCGCTCCTCGGTGCGCCCGAACACATCAAGGCGCCCGCCGCGCAGGAACTTCAGCTTCGCCAGCAGGCCAAAGGCCTTGAACATCCACGGGCCGTACTCCTTCTTCAGCAACCGGCCCTGCTCGTCCTTCTTCGCAAACAGCGGCGGCGCCAGGTGGAAGCGCAGCTGGTAGTCGCCCTCGAACTGCTGCTGCAGGCGGCGCTGGAAGTCGCCGCTGGTGTACAGGCGGGCCACTTCGTACTCGTCCTTGTAGGCCATCAGCTTGAACAGATAGCGGGCCACGGTTTCCGTCAGCGCGGTGGAACCGCCGATGCGCTCGGCCTCGGTGGCGCGCACGCGCGCAACCAGATCGCGGTAGCGGTTGGCGTAGGCGGCATCCTGGTACTCGACCAGGAATGCAGCGCGGCGCTCGATCATTTCATCCAGTGAACGCGACAGGCGTGCATCGTCCAGCGGCAGGAAGGCCACATCGGCACCGTGCGAGGGCAGGCCGCGCAGTTCGCGTTCGTCGCCGGTGTTGCGCGGTGCGGCGGTGGCGCCCCATTCGTTGCCTTCCCATTCGCCCGGCGGCAGCGGGTGCAGTGGGCCCGGGGTGGATTCGGTATCGGTGTGGCGGTTACGCACCAGGCCGGCGGCCTGCTGCACGGCCTGCGGGTCGACAACGGCCAGGCGGCCCCAGGCGAACGCCTGCTGGTTCATCGCCACGGCCGCGCCGTTCAGTTCGATGGCCCGCATCAGCGAGTCGAACGACAGCGGCACCAGACCCTGCTGCCATGCATAGCCGAGGATGAACAGGTTGGCGGCGATGGCATCGCCCAGCAGCGCGGTGGCCAGCTGGGTGGCATCGAGCTGCAGCGGCTCCTGTCCACCCAGGGCCACACGCACGCCGGCCACGATGTCGGCGGCGGGGAACTGCATGTCCGGGCGGGTGGTGAAGGTGCCCGGCATGGCCTCGTAGGTGTTCAGTACCACCTGCGAACGGCCGGCGCGCACCTTCGACAGCGCCCAGTAGTCGTTCACCACCACCATGTCGCAGCCCAGCACCAGGTCGGCTTCACCGGCGGCGATGCGTACGGCGTGGATGTCGTCGGGACGGCGGGCGATGCGGATGTGCGTGGTCACCGCGCCACCCTTCTGCGCCAGGCCGGTCTGGTCGAGCACGGTGGCACCCTTGCCTTCCAGGTGGCCGGCCATGCCCAGCAGGGCACCGATGGTCACCACGCCGGTACCGCCGACGCCGGTGATGAG
>NZ_JBNNHG010000220.1:0-1586 GCF_050268705.1 Stenotrophomonas sp. NPDC077659
GCTGCGCCCAGACAAGGGAGAAGTATTTCATCGCCGGGGCCTCCGTCAGTGGGCCTTCGCCCTGATGATCCTCGACCTGTTCGTCAGCAACCGGAACAAGATCGTCACCCACCTGTTCTCGGTCGCTGCGCTGGCCGTGGTGCTGTTCATGCTCGCCACCGGCGTGGGCGGGCAGGGTGAGGTCTTCCACGGCATGTTCGTGCGCGATACCGCCGCGGACGTGATGAAGACCGGGATCGTGCTGCTCAGTGGCCTGACCCTGGTCTACGGCTGGCGCTACCTGCGTGACCGCAACCTGTTCCAGGGCGAGATCCCGGTGCTGATCCTGTTCGGCACGGCCGGCATGATGATCCTGGTCTCGGCCGGCAGCCTGCTGATGGTCTACCTGGGCCTGGAACTGCTGGCCCTGTGTTCCTACGCGCTGGTCGCCAGCAACCGCGACAGCGGCCTGGCCTCGGAAGCGGCGATGAAGTACATCGTCCTCGGTTCGCTGGCCTCGGGCCTGCTGCTGTACGGCATGTCGCTGATCTATGGCGCCACCGGCAGCCTGCACCTGGATGCCATCCAGGCCGCCATCCCGCATTCGGAAGAGCGCGTGCTGCTGATCACCGGCGCGGTGTTCATGATTGCCGGCGTGGCGTTCAAGCTCGGTGCTGCGCCGTTCCACATGTGGCTGCCCGACGTCTACCAGGGTGCCCCGGCACCGATCGCACTGTTCATCAGCTCGGCACCGAAGCTGGCCGCGTTCGGCATGGCCTACCGCCTGCTGGAAATGGGCGTGGGCCCGCTGTCGACCGAACTGCAACTGCTGATCGCTGGCCTGGCCGCCGTGTCGCTGGTCATCGGCAACCTGATGGCCATCGCGCAGAGCAACCTCAAGCGCATGCTGGCGTTCTCCACCGTCTCGCACATCGGCTTCCTGCTGATGGGCATCGCCGGTGGTGGCGCACAGGGCTACGCCGCCGCGCTGTTCTATGCGCTGGCCTACGCCATCATGTCCACCGCCGCCTTCGGTGCGATCATCGCGCTGTCGCGCGCCGGCTTTGAAGCCGAGAACATCGAGGACTTCAAGGGCCTCAATGCGCGCAATCCGTGGATGGCCGGCCTGGTGCTGTGCATCATGGCGTCGCTGGCCGGCATCCCGCCGTTCCTCGGCTTCTGGACCAAGCTGGCCGTGCTCGGCGCGGCGGTGAACGGCGGTCTGTTGTGGCTGGCCATCCTCGGCGTGCTGTGCGCCGTGGTCGGTTGCTTCTACTACCTGCGCGTCATCAAGGTCATGTACTTCGATGAGCCGGTGGGCGAGGCCATGCCGCGCAACAACGACCGCGTGCTGGGCGTGGTGCTGGGCGTGAACGCCTTGGCGCTGTTGGCCCTGGGTCTGGCCTGGAACCCGATCATGATCTGGTGCCAGCAGGCATTTGCGCATCTTGCATGAAAGTTGACACAAAGCTGCGCGATTCGTGTAATATGCGCAGCCTGAGTTGTCACTGCAGCGGTTCAGCCAGAACATCGTTGCGGTAGCCCTCCTCGAAAGAGCAGGGCAGCAGTTCAAACACTTCCGGTGCGGGGTGGAGCAGTCTGGCAGC
>NZ_JBNNHG010000220.1:1684-4036 GCF_050268705.1 Stenotrophomonas sp. NPDC077659
GCTCGTCGGGCTCATAACCCGAAGGTCGCAGGTTCAAATCCTGCCCCCGCTACCAAACTTCAGATCGGCGCCAACCGGTTTGATGAATGAGGAAAAGCTTGCATGTTTTGAAGTTATCACTCATAATTCCGCTTCTGATGCGGGGTGGAGCAGTCTGGCAGCTCGTCGGGCTCATAACCCGAAGGTCGCAGGTTCAAATCCTGCCCCCGCTACCAAGTAAAGAGATCGCCTTCGGAGTCCTGCTTCGAAGGCGTTTTTCTTTGGGTCGGTGCTCGATCCACCGGGCATGGCCCGGCACGCCGCACGATGGTAGCGCCGGGCCATGCCCGGCGAGCGTAGCGGACGCTTCGGGGGTAGCCCCGCACCTTGCACCAGCGCGGTGCAGCCGCTATCATCAGCGACCTAGGCAGTACCCCTGAAGGCGGCCTCCCATCGGGAAGCCGGTCCGGAAAGAGGGCTCGCAGTCCGCTTTCGCAGCGGGTTGCAACCGGAATCCAGTTACCGGAGTCTTTCCGGAAAAAGGGGCCCAGCGGGCCCTTTGTCGTTTCCGGGGCGTCATGTTTTCCCCGCCGGCCATGGCCGGCACCCAACCAAGAGATCAAGGCAGGCTGTGAGCGACAAGGCAACCGACATCGCGAATCTGCTCGGCCCGACCGTCGTGTCGCTGGGCCTGGAGCTGCTGGGCGTTGAGTATCTGCCGGCCCCCGGCGGTGCAACCCTGCGCCTTTACATCGACGTGCCGCTGGCTGAACAGCCCGAGCGCATCATCAACGTGGACGACTGCGAGCGCGTCAGCCGTGAAGTGTCGGCGCAGCTGGATGTCGAAGACCCGATCAGCGGCAATTACACGCTGGAAGTGTCTTCGCCGGGCGTGGACCGCCCGCTGTTCAACCTCGAACAGTTCGGTCGTCACCTGGGCGAAATGGCCAAGGTCACGCTGAAGCTGCCGCAGGACAACCGTCGCCGCCTGCAGGGCCGCATCGAAGCGACCGACGAAGGGGCGGACACCATCACCTTCATCGTCGACAAGGCCGAAGTGGTCGTGTCGGCCGACAACATCGACAAGGCCCGGATCATGCCGGACTGGGTTGCCCTGGGCCTGGCCCCGGCCAAGCCGACCGGCCCGGCGCCGAAGCGTCCGAAGCCGGACAAGAATTCTTCTTCCAACGAGCCGGCGGCAAAGAAGCCGCGCGCGGAGTGAGCCAATGAGCAAGGAACTGTTGCTGGTAGTGGACGCGGTCGCCAACGAGAAGGGCGTGCCGCGTGAAGTGATCTTCGATGCGATCGAGGCCGCCTTGGCCTCCGCAGCGAAGAAGCGCTATGCCGACGAGGAAGTGCTGACCCGCGTGGTCATCGACCACAAGGATGGCAGCTACGAAACCTACCGCCGCTGGGAAGTGGTGGCCGATGACGTGGTCATGGAGTCGCCGGACCGGCAGATCCGCCTGATGGACGCCGTCGACGAAGCCGAAGGCGTGGATGTCGGCGATTACATCGAAGAACAGATCGAAAACCCCGATTTCGGCCGCATCGCCGCCCAGGCCGCCAAGCAGGTCATCGTGCAGCGCGTGCGCGAAGCCGAGCGCCAGCAGGTGGTCGATGCGTGGAAGGATCGCGTGGGTGAGCTGATCACCGGTGTGGTCAAGCGCGCCGAGCGCGGCAACATCTATGTGGACCTGGGCGGCAACGCCGAAGGCTTCATCCCGAAGGACAAGGGCATTCCGCGCGACGTGCTGCGCGCCGGTGACCGCGTGCGCGGCTATCTGGCCGAAGTGCGCTCGGAGCCGCGTGGCCCGCAGCTGTTCATCAGCCGTGCCGCCCCGGAATTCATGATCGAGCTGTTCAAGCTGGAAGTGCCGGAAGTCGGCCAGGGCCTGGTGGAAATCAAGGCCTGTGCCCGCGATCCGGGCGACCGCGCCAAGATCGCCGTGCTGGCCCACGATACCCGAACCGATCCGATCGGTGCCTGCATCGGCATGCGCGGTTCGCGCGTGCAGGCCGTGTCCAACGAGCTCAATGGCGAGCGCGTGGATATCGTGCTGTGGAACGACAGCCCGGCCAACTTCGTCATCAACGCGATGGCCCCGGCTGAAGTGCAGTCGATCATCGTCGATGAAGACAAGCACTCGATGGATCTGGCCGTGGCCGAAGACCGCCTGGCCCAGGCCATCGGCAAGGGCGGCCAGAACGTGCGCCTGGCCAGCCGCCTGACCGGTTGGCAGCTGAACGTGATGACCCAGGACCAGGTCACCGCCAAGTCGGAAGCCGAGCAGGCGTCGGCCCGCCAGCTGTTCATGGACAAGCTGGAAGTGGACGAGGAAATCGCCGGCATCCTGGTCAGCGAAGGCTTCG
>NZ_JBNNHG010000221.1:0-3992 GCF_050268705.1 Stenotrophomonas sp. NPDC077659
ATCGAAAAGGACGTGCTGGGCGTGGATGCCGACGGCAACGAGGTGCGCCTGAAGGCAGTTCGAAATCGCCCAGCAGGTATCGGTCGAGCTTCAGCATGGGGCGGTGGTTTAAACTCTGGGGTTCGTTCGCGGTGCCGCCCAGTCTACTGTCTGGGCGTAAACGGCCTGCGATTGTACGGACTCGCCAATGGAATCTGCTCAATGGCCCTCGAATTCACCCTGAACCACCTCGCGCCGGCCGCCGCCAGCGTCGATTGCCTGGTGGTCGGCGCCTATGCCGACCACACCCTGACCCCGGCCGCCCAGGCCCTGGACGCCGCCAGCGGTGGCCGCCTGGCCGCCCTGGCCCAGCGCGGCGACCTGTCCGGCAAGACCGGCGCCACCACCCTGCTGCACGACCTGCCGGGCGTGACCGCCCCGCGCGTGCTGGTGGTCGGCCTTGGCGATGCCGCCCGCTTCGGCGTGCCGCAGTACCTGAAGGCCATCGGCGACGCCGTGCGTGCCCTCAAGGCCGGCGCCGCCCGCAGCGCACTGTTCACCCTGTCCGAAGTGGCCGTGAAGGACCGCGACGCGGCCTGGGCGATCCGCCAGGCGGTGATCGCCGCCGACCACGCCGCCTACCGCTACACCGCCACGCTGGGCAAGAAGAAGGCCGACGACGCCGGCCTGGCCCAGCTGGCCATCGCCGGTGACGACGTCCAGGCCTTGGCCCAGGGCCAGGCCATCGCCGCCGGTGTCGAGTTCGCCCGCGAGCTGGGCAACCTGCCGCCGAACTACTGCACCCCGGCCTACCTGGCTGAAGTGGGCGTGAAGTTCGCCGGCGAACACGAAGGTGCCGAAGCCGACATCCTCGACGAACACCAGATGGAAGCGCTGGGCATGGGCTCGCTGCTGGCCGTGGCCCGTGGCTCGGCCAACCGCCCGCGCCTGGTGGTGCTGAAGTGGTCCGGCGGCGGTGACGCCAAGCCGTACGTGCTGGTCGGCAAGGGCATCACCTTCGATACCGGTGGCGTGAACCTGAAGACCCAGGGCGGCATCGAGGAAATGAAGTACGACATGTGCGGTGGCGCCAACGTCATCGGCACCTTCGTCGCCACCGTGAAAGCCAAGCTGCCGCTGAACCTGGTGGTGGTCGTGCCGGCCGTTGAAAACGCCATCGACGGCAACGCTTACCGCCCGTCCGATGTGATCACCTCGATGTCGGGCAAGACCATCGAAGTGGGCAACACCGACGCCGAAGGCCGCCTGATCCTGTGCGACGCGCTGACCTACGCGCAGCGCTTCGAGCCGCAGGCCCTGGTCGACGTGGCCACCCTGACCGGTGCCTGCATGGTCGCCCTGGGCCACCAGACCGCCGGCCTGATGAGCAAGCACGACGATCTGGCCAACGAACTGCTGGCCGCGGGCGAGCATGTGTTCGACCGCGCCTGGCGCCTGCCGCTGTGGGACGAGTACCAGCCGATGCTGGATTCGAGCTTCGCCGACGTCTACAACATCGGCGGCCGCTGGGCCGGTGCCATCACCGCCGGCTGCTTCCTGTCGCGCTTCGCCGAAGGCCAGCGCTGGGCGCACTTGGACATCGCCGGCGTGGCCAGCGATGAAGGCAAGCGTGGCATGGCCACCGGCCGCCCGGTGGGCCTGCTCACCCAGTGGCTGCTGGACCAGGCCGCCCGCGCCTGATGCCGTACCTGCCCCTGGCCGGCGCCTGCCGGCCGGGGCATTCTCCGGCCTGCCTGCCCGGCATGCCGGGCCCCTGCCCGACCCGGACCCTGCCATGCCCCGCGCTGATTTCTACCTGATCGCCAAGCCCCGGTTCCTGACCGAGCCGCTGCGCCTGGTCTGCGAACTGGCACGCAAGGCCAACGATGCCGGGCTGCCCGCCCTGGTGCTGGCCCGCGACCAGGCCCAGGCCGAAGAACTGGACGAACTGCTCTGGTCGTTCGACGAGGATGCCTACATCCCGCACCAGATCGTCGGCGAGGACGTGGACGAGGAAGAGGCCGTGGTGCTGATTTCCATCCCCGGCGACGAAGCGCCGATGCGCCCGCTGGTCATCAACCTGCGCGACGAACCCTGGCTGGGCCAGTGCGAGCGCGTGCTGGAAGTGGTACCGGCCGACCCGGAAGCGCGCGAGCCGCTGCGCGAGCGCTGGCGCCAGTACAAGACCGCCGGCTACGACCTGAACAAGCACGACATGTGAGCCCGGCGCGGTCCCCTTGATGGGCCGCCCCGCTGCCCTGATCCTTCAACGATTACCTCCTGGTTCCCCCGCATGACCCAACTCGCCTCCAGCTACGACCCGACGTCCTTCGAGACCGACCTCTACGAGGCCTGGGAGAAGGCCGGCCACTTCAAGCCGTCCGGCAAGGGCGAGCCCTACACCATCCTGCTGCCGCCGCCGAACGTGACCGGTACCCTGCACATGGGCCATGCCTTCCAGCAGACCCTGATGGATGCGCTGGTGCGCTACCACCGCATGCGCGGCTACGACACGCTGTGGCAGGTCGGTACCGACCATGCCGGCATCGCCACCGAAATGGTGGTCAGCCGCAACCTGGCGCTGGAAGGCAAGGGCGAGACCCGCGATTCACTGGGCCGCGAAGGCTTCATCGGCAAGGTGTGGGAATGGAAGCAGCAGTCCGGTGACACCATCGAGCGGCAGATGCGCCGCCTGGGCACTTCGGCCGACTGGTCGCGCAGCACCTTCACCATGGACCCGCAGCCGTCCGAAGCGGTGGTCGAGGCCTTCGTGCGCTGGCACGAACAGGGCCTGATCTACCGCGGCCAGCGCCTGGTCAACTGGGACCCGGTGCTGAAGACCGCGATCTCCGATCTGGAAGTGGAGAGCGCCGAGGAAGACGGCTTCCTGTGGTCGATCGCCTACACGCTGGATGAGGGCCTGAGCTACGAGCACGTCGAGCGTGATGCCGACGGCGTGGAAACCCTGCGCGAAACCCGCGATTACCTGGTGGTGGCCACCACCCGCCCGGAAACCCTGCTGGGCGATACCGCGGTGATGGTGCACCCGGACGACGAGCGCTACGCACACCTGATCGGCAAGCAGGTGGTGCTGCCGCTGACCGGCCGCCGCGTGCCGGTGATCGCCGATGACTATGTCGACCGCGCGTTCGGTACCGGCGTGGTCAAGGTCACTCCGGCGCACGACTTCAACGACTACCAGGTGGGCGTGCGCCACAGCCTGCCGATGATCAACCTGTTCACCCCGGTGGCGGCGCTGAATGAAAACGCGCCCGAACGCTTCCAGGGCATGGACCGCTACGAAGCGCGCAAAGCCGTGCTGGCCGAACTGGAAGACCTGGGCATCCTGGTGGAAACCAAGGCGCACAAGCTGCAGGTGCCGCGTGGCGACCGTACCGGCCAAGTGATCGAGCCCTACCTGACCGACCAGTGGTTCGTGAAGATGGACGAGCTGGCGCGCCGTGGCCTGGAGCTGGTCGAGAACGGTTCGATCGCCTTCGTGCCGCCGAACTGGATCAACACCTACCGCCACTGGATGGCCAACATCCAGGATTGGTGCATCAGCCGCCAGCTGTGGTGGGGCCACCGCATTCCGGCCTGGTTCGATGCCGCCACCGGCAGCTGCTACGTGGGCCGCAGCGAAGACGAAGTGCGCGCAAAGCACAACCTCGGCAGCGACGTGGTGCTGAGCCAGGAAAGCGACGTGCTGGAAACCTGGTTCTCCTCGCAGCTGTGGCCGTTCTCCACGCTGGGCTGGCCGAACGAACAGGCCATGGCCGAGCGCGGCTTCGACCGCTACCTGCCGTCGTCGGTGCTGGTCACCGGCTTCGACATCATCTTCTTCTGGGTGGCGCGCATGATCATGGCCACCGACAACCTGACCGGGAAGATCCCGTTCAAGGACGTCTACTTCACCGGCCTGATCCGCGATGGCCAGGGCCAGAAGATGTCCAAGAGAGTCGTCACCACCGGTGGCACGATCGACAAGATCTACTTCGACGACAAGTCGGACT
>NZ_JBNNHG010000222.1:0-3906 GCF_050268705.1 Stenotrophomonas sp. NPDC077659
CGCAACCGGCGCGGCTGCCTGTTCCCGCAGCCGCTGGCCGAGCGCGGCCAGGTTGGCATCGATGCCGTCCAGTTCCTGACGCTGCCCGGCCGGCAACTGCGCGCGCAGCTGCTGGCGCAGCGACTGCCAGGCCGGCATGGCCCTGGCACTGGCGGCAGCGACGGCCCCGGCCACCACGGCCTGCTCTTCGGCCAGGGGCAGCCCATACCCGGCATCAGCCAATAGCGTGCCCGGCCGCAGCCACTGCCCGCTCTGTTCCAGCAGCCCTCGCAACTGCGCCGTGGCGGGGCTGTCCGGCGACGCCAGCAGGCGGCCTTTGAGGGTGTTGCGCGCACGCAGCTCGGCGCGCCGCTGCGCAGCCTGTTCAAGCAGCAACAGGCCCGCGCTGGCGCGCACATCGCCCTGCAGCAGCCACGGTGCGCGTTTCCGCGCGGAAAGTTTCAGCCACGCCCGTACATCGCGCACTGGCAGCGCGTTTCGTGCAGCTGCCACCGCAAACAGTTGCTGGTAGTGATCGCCCGCAGAGGCGAAGTAATACCCCTGCGCCTGCGCGACCGCGGGGTCTTCCAGCACGTGTTCATCCAGCGCATTCAAGCGCACCAACCGGCGGCGCAGGCCACGCGGGGTCAGCTGTGGCAGGCCCGCCTCCCCCAGGCGTGGTACGCCTGCCTGCAGCAGTTTGGCCGTTTCCACCGCACAGTTGTTGCTGACGAAGTAATAGCGTCCGTCGTAGGCCCAGTGCACCTGCGCCGTGCGCTCCAGCAGGCTGGCGATCTCGTCACGCTCAAGCTTCAACGGCAGCGACTGCAGGCCACGCAGTTCCACCTTGGTGTATTCGTCCACGACCTGCTGCAGCGGCAGCACGAACAGGCGCGAGGGGTAACCGCCGGTCAGGCCGCGCCAGTTGGATATCTGCACATCGCCGACGAAGGCACGGAACGACAGGACGCGGTGGTACTCCAGATCCAGCCGGCACCCGGGCCCCGGCGCGCGACCCGGGCGACAGATCACCAGGCGCAGCATGCTGTGGCCCCAGCGGCTCATCGGCTGTGCGCTGCCTTCGGCAAACAGGTAGTCCACGGCGTACACGCGGCGTGGGTCCAGCTGCAGCAGCGATGCCGCCCCCTCTTCCGCCTCGGCCTGCAGCAGTGGCACGGTGCCATCGCACTGCGGCGTCGGCACCGCTGGCGGCGCGCCGAAGTGTTCCCGGTACCACTGCGCCAGTGCAGGCCGCCGGCACGCGAATTCGGCATCCAGCACGAAGTGCTCGGCGTTCACTGCCAGGTATTCGGCGGGATCCTTCAGCTCATAGCGATCCGGGCTGCGGTCGCTGAAATGGTTCCCGCCGCGCCCCAGGTGCCACGGCCTGCGCTGCCAACCGGCAAGGTCGCGCCAACGCGCGCTGTGCGACCAGCCCGCGCCATGGCGATCTGCAACATGGACCAGCTCGTGCACCAGCGCTTTGAGGCGCGCAGGGCGGGTACTGGCCGGGCCCTCGTCCAGTAGATCCCGGCGCAACGAAACCCGGCCCGCGAACGCGCGGCCATGGACCTGCTCGGGCAGATCGTCGCGCCACGCCACCCCCACCTGCGCAGGCAAGGCGCGCAGCAGGCCATCGGGCAGCAGCGCCTGCACATCGTCCAGCGTCTGCCGGGCCAGCTGCTGCTGCGGCTCGCTCAGACCGGCGGGATCGAGCTGCAGGCGATCAGACGCATGCGCAACGTGCGCCATCAGGAGTAGAGCCACGCCATGCGCGCCTGCGGTGATCGTCCGCCTGTGCCCTGCATCCGGCCGAGCATGGCTCGGCTCGACAGAGAGCGATCGCGCGAACGACACGCGGCGTAGATCAGCGCGCCAGCAGCGCGCGTGCCAGTTGCAGGTCGCTCTGCTGCTGGGCAGCGGCATCCTGTTCGCGCAGCTGCACCAGCGCGGCCTGCAGGCGTGCACCGCGGATCTGGCCGTCGCTGGCTACAAAGGCAGCAGCGTCGTCGCGCGCGGCCAGCACCACCTTGTCATCGCCGGAGCTGCTGCCGGACGAACCAGAAGAAGCGCCCGTGGCCGAACCGGCCGAGGTCCCGGCGAAGCTGGAAGCGAAGCCGGCCAGCGGCAGGGACAGCAGGGCAAGCAGCAGAAGCGGACGGGTCATCGGGGTCAGGCCATCAATGGAGTAGCGTGGAGCGTAATGGTTGCGTGAAGTCTTTGCCTGCATCAGGCATCGAACACCTTGCCGGGATTCAGCCGCGCTTCGGGGTCAAACGCACGTTTAACAGCCTTCATCAGCGCGATCTCGGCCGGGCCGCGGGTGCTGTCCAGATAGCCTTTCTTGACCAGACCAATGCCATGTTCGGCGGAAATGCTGCCATCGAAACGGGCCAGCACCTGCGCCAGCAGCTTGGTCACGTGCTCGCACTGGGTCAGGAAATCGGCGTCGCTGGTGTCATCCGGCTTCAGCACATTGATGTGCAGGTTGCCATCGCCGATATGGCCGAACCAGACCACGTCAAAGTGCGGATACGCCTGGCCGATCAGCGCCTGGGTCTCGGCCAGGAACGCCGGCATCGCCGAGATCCGCACCGAGACATCGTTCTTGTACGGCTTGTAGCGCGCCACCGCCTCGGTGATGCCCTCGCGCAGACGCCACAACTGGGCGGCCTGCGCGTCACTGGCACTGATCACGCCATCGCTGACCCAGCCATTACCCATGCAGTCCTCGAAGGCCGCCATCGCCGCCGCCTCCTGCGCTTCATCATTGGCGGCAAATTCGGTGACCACGTAGAACGGGTGCACCTCATCGAACGGCGCCTGCGCACCGTGCGCCAGCACATGTTCCAGTGCACGCTCGGTGAAGAACTCGAACGCCTGCAGCTGCAGGCGCGCACGGAAGGCGGCAAAGACCTGCATCAGCACGTCGAAGCTGGGGACGGCCAGCAGCATCACGTTGCTGGCCGGCGGCGGGTCGGTCAGCTTCACCGTGGCCTCGACGATCACCCCCAGCGTGCCTTCCGAGCCGATCAGCAGTTGGCGGAAGTCGTAGCCGCTGGAATTCTTGATCAGGCCCTTGTTGAGTTCCAGCAGTTCACCGTTGGCGGTGACCACCTTCAGCCCTGCGATCCATTCGCGGGTATTGCCGTAACGGATCACCCGGATGCCACCGGCATTGGTGGCGATGTTGCCACCGATCGAGCACGAGCCACGCGCGGCGAAATCCACCGGATATATCAGGCCATGTTCCAGCGCCGCGTTGTGCACGGCTTCCAGCGGCATGCCCGCCTGCACCACCAGGGTGCGGTCGACCGCGTCGTAGGCCAGCGCCTTGTTCATCCGCTCCAGGCTGAGCACCAGCTCGCCATTGGCCGCCACCGCGCCACCGGACAGGCCAGTGCGGCCGCCCGAGGGCACTACCGCCACGCCCTCGGCCGCGCTCCAGCGCATCACCGCCTGTATCTCCTCCACCGTGGCCGGCAGGGCGATGGCCAGCGGCGCCGGCGTCCAGCGCCGGGTCCAGTCGCGGCCGTAATGCTCCAGGTCGGCAGGGTCGGTCTTCAGCTTCAGGCCGGGACAGGCCTGCTGCAGCGAGGCGATGCGGGAATCGGTCATGACAGTCCAGCGCGGTGCGTGAAGAACGGGCAAGCGTGCCAGCGCTGCGGGCCAGCGTCCAGCCCCGTCAATCGGCAAGGACCTGCCCGGAATGGCTACGGATGCAACCATTTCCGCACCGCACCATGACCCCGGCGATCTGGCATAGTGGTCAGCCCCTGTCCCACTGGCCGTGCCGCACCATGTCGCCGAAGAAGACCTCGTTCCCCAAGCAGGATATCCGCGTGCTGTTGCTGGAGGGGGTCAGCCAGACCGCCGTACAGGTGTTCAGCGCCGCCGGCTACAGCCAGATCGAAGCGCACACCAAGG
>NZ_JBNNHG010000223.1:0-3883 GCF_050268705.1 Stenotrophomonas sp. NPDC077659
CTCTGCCAGGTCACGCCGCCGCCCAGCCAGAAGCGGCTGTCGGCACCGCCGGGGCATTTTCCGTTCTGCTTACTTCCCGCCCAACCGCTCCCACAGGAAGCTGTAGGCCAGGGCTGCCATGTGTGCAGCCTGCGCGTTGTTGGCTGCGCCGCCGTGGCCACCTTCGATGTTCTCGTAGTAGGTCACGTCCTTGCCGGCGTCGATCATCTTGGCCGCCATCTTGCGGGCGTGGCCCGGATGCACGCGGTCATCGCGGGTGGAGGTGGTGAACAGCACCGGCGGGTAGGTCTTCTTCGCATCGAACAGGTGGTACGGCGAGAAGGTCTTGATGAACTCCCAGTCACTGGTGTCGGGGTTGCCGTACTCGGCCATCCACGAGGCACCGGCCAGCAGGTGGCTGTAGCGCTTCATGTCCAGCAGCGGCACCTGCACCACCACCGCACCGAACAGTTCGGGGTACTGGGTGAGCATGTTGCCGGTGAGCAGGCCACCGTTGCTGCCGCCCTGCACGCCCAGGTGCTTGGCCGTGGTGATTTTGCGGGTGACCAGATCCTGCGCCACCGCGGCCATGTCTTCATAGGCCTTGTGGCGGTTCTGCTTCAGCGCGGCCTGGTGCCAGCGCGGGCCGTACTCGCCACCACCGCGGATGTTGGCCACCACGTACACGCCGCCCTTTTCCAGCCAGGCGCGGCCCATGCCACCGGAATAGCTCGGGGTCAGCGAGATCTCGAAACCGCCGTAGCCGTACAGCAGGGTCGGGTTGGAACCGTCCAGCTTCATCGCCTTGTCGTGCACCACGAAGTACGGCACGCGGGTGCCGTCCTTGCTGGTGGCGAAGTGCTGCTCGATCACCTTGCCTTCGGCATCAAAGAAGGCCGGCATGGTCTTCAGCGTTTCCGGGGCCTTGCCGATCTCGGCCAGGGCCAGAGTGGTCGGGGTGAGGTAGTCGGTGGCGGTCAGCCACACTGCGTCGCTGTCGTTGCTGTCCACCGCGCCCACGGCCAGGGTGCCGAAGGCCGGCGCG
Source organism: Stenotrophomonas sp. NPDC077659 (assembly GCF_050268705.1). Taxonomy (NCBI): domain Bacteria; kingdom Pseudomonadati; phylum Pseudomonadota; class Gammaproteobacteria; order Lysobacterales; family Lysobacteraceae; genus Stenotrophomonas; species Stenotrophomonas sp. NPDC077659. The sequence goes on from NZ_JBNNHG010000223.1 coordinate 1,025, forward strand.
CCGACGAATTCGCTCTTCTGCCAGCCGCTGGCGCCCGGGGTCAGCACCGACAGGCGGTTCTTGACGTCGTCGAGCACGTTCAGCACGAGGTGATTCTTCGTCCAGGTCGCACCGGCCAGCGAGGTGGTCGCAGTCGGGGCAAACAGCACGTCGAACTCACGCTTGCCGGCCAGGAAGCCGTCCAGCCTGGTGGCCAGCAGCGAACCGGAGGCGTAGGTCTTGCCACCCACCGTCCACGGATCGCGCAGCTCCAGGGTCAGCCACTGCTTGTGCAGGCCCTTCTCGGCCGAGTTCGGAGCATCGATCTTCGTCAGCGTGCCATTGTCGGCGCGCAGGTAGATCTCGTTGTTGTAGAAGGCCAGCGTGCGGCTGACCAGGTTGCGCTCGAAGCCCGGGGTGTCATCGTGCATCGCCGCGATGTACATGTCGTCCGGCTTGCCTTCGTAGACCACGCTGGCCGAGGCCAGTGGCGTACCGCGCTTCCACAGCTTGGCCACGCGCGGGTAGCCGGAGGTGGTCATCGAGCCATCGCCGAAATCGGTGTAGACGAACACCGAGTCACGGTCGATCCAGCCCAGGCCGCCCTTGGATTCGGGGCGGAAGAAACCGTCCTTGATCCAGGTCTTGTTGGCCAGATCGAATTCGCGGGTGACATCGGCATCGGCACCGCCGCGCGACAGCGCGATCAGGCAGCGGCTGTAGTCCGGGCGCAGGCAGTCGGCGCCGTGCCAGACCCAGTTCTCGCCCTCGGCCTTGTTCAGTGCGTCCAGGTCGAGCACGGTTTCCCACTGCGGCGAGGCCTTGCGGTACTCGGCCAGGATGGTGCGGCGCCACAGGCCGCGCTCGTGCTGCTGGTCCTTCCAGAAGTTGTAGTAGTAATCGCCGATCTTCTGCACGCCGGGAATCTTGGCGTCCGAATCGAGCACCTCGCGGATGCTCGCTTCCATCTGCTTGAAGGCCGGGGTCTGCGCCAGGCGGCCCTCGGACTTGGCATTCTGTTCCTTGACCCAGGACAGCGGCTTGTCGCCGGTGACGTCCTCCAGCCAGGCGTAACGGTCGGTTTCTTCAGCGGCCACGGCGGTCCCCACCGAAGCAGCGGTCATCATGCCGGCCAACAGGCAGGCGGAAGCGAATCGTGACATTGCGGTTCCAGGCAGTCATAAGCGCTGGAACGCTAGCACGGATGGCCGGGGCCGCCCCCGTGTCGAAGGTCAGGCCGAGGCCGCACGCGCTCGGCGCACCCGGACCGGCAGGCGCCGGGCCTGCACGCCCGGTTGGCGCAGGCGGCGCAGCCACGCGCGCACTGGCAACGGGCAGCCCAGTAGCGCCCACCACGCGGCCAGCGGCATGCCCACCAGCCACAGTGGCAGCCAGCCCAGCCAGACACTGCTGCCGCGCGCTGCCGGCCACACCAGCACCAGGGCAAACCCGGCCAGGGCCGCCTGCTGCACGCTGCGCAGCAGGCGGCGGTCGGATGCGAAGCTGTCGCGTTCAGTGGGCTGGCAACGGGAGGAGCGTGCGTTCATGGACGTTCTCTGCAGTTCGATGGGTCCAGCTTGGCCTGCCGCCTTCTCATGGGCTGCGACCACCATTGACGGATCGAGCACACACAGTCGACCATGCTTGGGCACCCAATGGAGCGCGCTCCCGCATGTCCTCGATCCGCCCGTTCTGCGCCGTGTTGCTGGCCCTGTCCCTGGGAGGCCCCGCGCTGGCTGCCAGCGACCCGCCGTCGCCGCGCGCCAGCGCATCGGGGGCCTCCGAATACGGCGCACCGATCGATCTGCAGCGCTTCATGGGGACGTGGTACGTGATCGGCCGCGTGCCGAACTTCATCGAACGCGGGCACGTGGCCAGCGTCAACGAATACACGCTGCGCGAAGACAACAAGGTGGGCATCGTCTACCGCTACCGCGATGGCTTCGGTGCACCGCAGCAGGAAGTGCGTGCACGCGCCAGCGTCGATGCCGACAGCGGCAACCATGCCTGGCGCACCTGGTTCTACCGGATCGTGCCGACCCATTCGCGCGTGCTGGAAGTCGCCCCGGACTACTCGTGGGCGATGATCGGCTACCCGGGCCGCGAAATGGCCTGGATCTTCGCCCGCCAGCCGGACATGGACAAGGCGCTGTACAAGGAACTGGCCGAGCGCCTGCGCGACGAATACGGCGTGAACACCGACAAGCTCAAGCGCGTACCGCAGCACCCCGACCAGGTGGGCAAGCTGGGGTACGAAGTACCCAATGTTCGCTAAGTAGTGCCGGCCTCTGGCCGGCAACGTTACGCATCTGCCGGCCAGCGGCCGGCACTACCCGAACGCGGGCGGCACTACCGGGTGGTTATGCCGCCCGCGGCTGCACGCGGCGCTCTATCTCGCCGAGCGTGGACAACGTCTTCAGGTCGTAGGTCGCCTGCAGCGCCAGCCACGAGGCAGCATCGCCGCCGGAATGGCGTGCCAGCCGGGCAGCGGTATCGGCGGTGACCGCGCGTTCACCATGAACGATGGCATGCAGGCGGGAGGCGGGAACGTCCAATGCTCTCGCCAGTGCATTCACGCTCAGGGCCAGTGGAGAGAGAAACTCTTCGCGCAGGATCTCGCCGGGATGGATGGCCCGCAGGCGATTGTTGGTTGGCTTCATGGCGAATGCCTCAGTGGTAGTCAACAATTTCCACGGATTCCGGCCCGCTGTCTGTCCAGATGAAGCACAGCCGCCATTGATCGTTGATGCGCCTCTGCATCGGTAGTGCCGGCCGCTGGCCGGCAACGTTACGCATCTGCCGGCCAGCGGCCGGCACAAACCGGCAAGATTCGGAGATACGGATAGCGACGGGTAGGGGAAGAGTGTGCAGTGTTAGGTG
>NZ_JBNNHG010000224.1:0-3859 GCF_050268705.1 Stenotrophomonas sp. NPDC077659
CAAGCTGGATGCCTCCCTGGGCGGCATCAAGGACATGAACCGTCTGCCGGACGCCATCTTCGTGATCGACATCGGCCACGAAGACATCGCGATCAAGGAAGCCAAGAAGCTGGGCATCCCGGTCATCGCCGTGGTCGACACCAACTACAACCCGGAACTGGTCGACTACGCGATCCCGGGCAACGACGACGCCATCCGCGCTGTGCAGCTGTACGCCCGCGCCGCTGCCGACGCCGTGCTGGAAGGCAAGGCTGCTGCTCCGCACGCTGCTTCGGTGCGTGAAGAAGAGTTCGCCGACGCCGCTGCTGCGGAAGGCGAAGAAAAGGCTGCCCGCCGCGCTCCGGCGAAGAAGGCTGCCAAGAAGGGCGACGACGCCCAGGCCTGATCCAGGCCCCGGGGTGGACGCCCGGCGTCCACCCTCCCTGCGCGCAGCCTCTGGCGCGTGACAGGACCGTGTCACACGGGCCGGCCACCATGCCGGCCCTACCCCTTTCTTTCGTGAGGTAATCCCGTGGAAATCACTGCTTCCCTGGTCAAGGAACTGCGCGAGCGCACCGGCGCCGGCATGATGGAGTGCAAGAAGGCGCTGACCGAAGCCGGCGGCGACATCAACGCTGCTGCTGAAGCCCTGCGCAAGTCGGGCGCCGCCAAGGCCGACAAGAAGGCTGACCGCGTGGCCGCCGAAGGCCGTCTTGGCCTGGCCCAGGATGGCGGCAAGGCCGTGCTGGTCGAGGTCAACTCGGAAACCGACTTCGTTGCCAACGACGTCAACTTCAAGACCTTCGTCGACGCCGTCGCCGCTGCCGCCCTGGCATCGGGCGCTGCCGACGCCGAAGCCCTGAAGACGGCCACGCTGGCCTCCGGCGAGACCGTCGAAGAAGCCCGCGCCACCGCGATCCAGAAGCTGGGTGAGAACATCCAGATCCGCCGTCTGGTCAAGGTCGACACCACCGGCAACGTCGGTGCCTACGTGCACACCAACGGCAAGGTCGGCGTGCTGGTTGACCTGGTCGGCGGCGACGTCGAGCTGGCCCGCGGCCTGGCCATGCACGTGGCTGCGCTGAAGCCGCCGCACAACAAGGCCGCCGATGTGCCGGCCGAGTTCGTGGAAAAGGAAAAGGAAATCGAACTGGCCAAGATGTCCGAGAAGGACAAGTCCAAGCCGGCCGACATCCTGGAAAAGATCATCAGCGGCAAGATCAACAAGATCGTCAGCGAAGTGACCCTGTACGGCCAGACCTACGTGCTGGGCGACACCACCGTCGAGCAGGTGGTCAAGGCCGCCGGCGCCGACGTGGCTGGTTTCCAGCTGCTGATCGTGGGCGAAGGCATCGAGAAGGTGGTTGAAGACTACGCCGCCGAAGTCGCCAAGGCGATGCAGGTCTGATTCCAGCCCGACGGCTGCGAAACGACCAGGAGGAGCCGCGGGAAACCGCGGCTCTTTTTTTGTGCCTGCACACCCGGCAGCCCTGGCAGGTGCGCACCGTGGGTGCGCCCCTGCCCCCCCCGGCAAAACAGACTTTGCGTTATCAGCCATTCAAGCCGATACTCGGCACAGGGGAATACGCAATCACGTAACAGGAACAGAAGTCGCAGACTGTGATGCATTCCTAGGTATTCTTGTCCTAATGGAATTGAACGATCCGACATGCCTCCTGAGCTGACTGCTGCCTTGGCGCTGTGCCGCAACCTTCCCTCGCCGCCCGGCATTGCCCTGCGCATCATCGAGCTGGCCCAGGACCCGGAAGCGGACATCGCCACCGCCGCCGACATCATCGCCATCGACATGGCGCTGAGCGCTCGCATGCTGCGCATCGCCAACTCGCCGCTGTATGCCAGCCGGCGCCGCATCGAGAACCTTGGCCAAGCCCTGACCATGCTCGGGCTCAATGCCACGATCAGCCTGGCGTTGGGCTTTACCGTCACCCAGGGCCTGACCGGCGGCGCCGGCGCCGGCCACGACCTGCGCCAGCGTGCCTGGAAGCGCAGCATCCTCAGCGCTCTGGCCGCCAGCCAGCTGGGCCATGCCCGCGGCCTGCGCCGCCTGGAAGAACTGATGCTGGCCGGCCTGCTGCAGGACATGGGCGTGCTGTGCCTGGCCCAGGCCGAATCGGAACGCTACCTGCCCCTGCTGCGCGAAGCCGGTGACAACAAGGACCTGCTGGACCGCGAGCGCGAGGCGCTGGGCTGCACCCATGCCGATGTCGGCGCCTGGGTGGCCGAACAGTGGGGGCTGCCGCGCTACCTCGTGGACGGCATCCGCCTGAGCGAATCCGAACCCAGCAGCGACAACCCGTTCCAGGCCTGCGTGCAGCTGTCCGGGGCAGTGGCCGACATCTGGCTGGACGAGGATGCAGACAGCGCACGCGAGCGCGCCCTGCAGGAGGTGCATGCGCGCCTGCAGCTGGACAGCGCCCGCTTCGACCAGGTGCTGGCCCGCATCAGCGAGGCCCTGCCCGACATCGCCAGCCTGTTCGAGACCGGTCTCAGCTCGCCGTCGCGGGTGCGCGAACTGATCGACCACGCGCAGGAGCTGACCACGCTGCGCAACCTGCGCGAGATGCAGGATGCCGAGCAGGCGCGCCGCCGCGCCGACGAATTCGAGGCGCGGGCCAAGCGTCTGGCTGACCAGGCCCATCGTGACGCGCTGACCGGCGTGCTCAACCGGCGCCAGCTGGAGGCGGTGCTTGAACAGGAATTCCTGCGCGCCGGGCGCCATGGCTGGCCGCTGTCGGTAGCCTTCATCGACCTGGACGATTTCAAGAAGATCAACGACGCCCATGGCCACCTGACCGGCGATGAAGTGCTGCGCGCCTTTGCGGCCAAGCTGCAGGGGCAGCTGCGCAACAGCGATACCGTGGCCCGCTTCGGCGGCGAGGAATTCGTGGCACTGCTGCCCAATACCAGCGAAGCGGTCGCCCTGAACGTGATCCGCCGGGTGCTCGCCACCATCGTCTCCACACCGATGGTGGAACTGGAAAGCGGGCCGCTGTTCGTGACCTTTTCCGCCGGCGTGGCCACCCAGGGCGGCTACGAGCGCTTTGCCGGCATACAGGAGCTGCTGCGTGCCGCCGATGACGTGCTGTACCGCTCCAAGAACCTGGGCCGCAACCGCGTCATCGCGCGCTCCCCCGGCGAACTGGGGCATGATGAGCTGTCCGCCACCGCCGGCGCAGAACTGGGCTGAACCGGGCGCCCCGGCTGAACGGGGCGATGCGGCCTTTTGCGCCGCAGCGCACAAAACGCTTTGGCCGCGCGCCGCATGCGCGTAGAATCCCCCGCGATTTCCACGCTCACGAGGTCCCTATGTCCAAGCTCGCCTATCGCCGCATCCTTCTGAAACTGTCCGGGGAGGCGCTGATGGGAGATGAGGACTACGGCATCGACCCGAAGATCATCAACCGCCTGGCCCGTGAAGTGATCGAGGCCCAGCAGGCGGGCGCCGAAGTGGCGCTGGTGATCGGCGGCGGCAACATCTTCCGTGGCGCCGGCCTGGCAGCGGGCGGCATGGACCGCGTCACCGGCGACCAGATGGGCATGCTGGCCACGGTCATCAACGCCCTGGCCATGCAGGACGCACTGGAAAAGCTCGGCGCCAAGGCCCGGGTGATGAGCGCCATCAAGATCAACGACGTGTGCGAGGACTACATCCGTCGCCGCGCCATCCGCCACCTGGAAAAGGGCCGCCTGGTGATCTTCGCCGCCGGCGTCGGCAGCCCGTTCTTCACCACCGATTCCGGCGCCGCCCTGCGCGCGATCGAGATCGGCGCGGACCTGCTGCTGAAGGCCACCAAGGTCGATGGCCGATACCTTCTCGCGCACCGTTGACGGTCGCCCTGCCGAGGCCTGTGAAGCGGCC
>NZ_JBNNHG010000225.1:0-3757 GCF_050268705.1 Stenotrophomonas sp. NPDC077659
CGACCACCGCATCAGCCACGTGCTGAACTACGACATCCCGTACGACACCGAAAGCTACGTGCACCGCATCGGCCGTACCGGCCGTGCCGGCCGCAGCGGCGAGGCGATCCTGTTCGCCACCCCGCGCGAAAAGGGCATGCTGCGCCAGATCGAGCGCGCCACCCGCCAGCCGATCGAAGAAATGCAGCTGCCGAGCGTGGAAGCGGTCAACGACACCCGCATCAACAAGTTCACCTCGCGCATCACCGAAACCCTGGCGGCCGGCGGCCTGGACTTCTACCGCCAGCTGCTGGAACGCTTCGAGAACGAGCAGAACGTGCCGGCCATCGAAGTGGCCGCCGCGCTGGCGAAGATGCTGCAGGGCGACACCCCGTTCCTGCTGCAGCCGCCGGTGCGCGCCCCGCGTGAAGAACGCGCGCCGCGCGAGCGTTTCGATCGTGGCGACCGCCCCGAGCGCGGTGATCGCTTCGACCGCAACGAGCGTGGTCCGCGTTTCGAGCGTGGCCCGCGCCGTGACGATGCCGAAGGTGGTTTCGAGCAGCGTCCGCGCCGCGAGGTTCCGCCGCGTGGCGCACCGGAGCAGGGCATGGAGACCTACCGCATTTCGGTGGGCCACCAGCATGGCGTGAAGCCGGCCAACATCGTCGGCGCCATCGCCAACGAAGCCGGCCTGGAAAGCCGCTTCATCGGCCGCATCGACATCCACGACGACTTCTCGCTGCTGGACCTGCCGGCGCAGATGCCGCCGGACGTGCTGTCGCACCTGCAGAAGGTCTGGGTGTCCGGCCAACAGCTGCAGATGCGTGCGCTGGCCCCGGGTGAAGACACCAACCCGGCCCCGCGTCCGTTCAAGCCGCGCTTCGACAAGCGTGGCCCAGGCGGCCCGGGTGGTCCGCGTCGTGGCGGTCCGGCTGGCCCGGGTGGCCATGGCGGCGACCGCGACAGCCGCCCGCCGCGTCGTGACGGCTTCAAGCCGCGCGGCCCGCGCAGCTATTGATCCCCCGGGATGTGAAAGAACAACGCCAGCCTCCGGGCTGGCGTATTTCGTTTCAGGCCTGGAAAAAGGGGACGGAGGGGATTAAACCGATTTAATCCCCTCCGTCCCCCTTCTGCTGCCCCGGCTTCGCATGGCCCACACATGCGTGGCCATAGGCTGCAACGGTTGCACAAGGAAGCAGTCCGGCACATTCGGGGGGATCCGGGATGGGTAGGAGTGGCAAGGAGCACCACCAGCGGCGGGTACCCATGACCCGTGGGCTGGGGCTGCGGTTTGCATTGTTGACGGGCATGGCGATCGGACTGGTCGGCCTGTCCGCGTTGATCCAGGAACTGCAGGCGGCATCGACTGCATGGATGGCCGGGCAGGGGCATTGGTCACGTGGCCAGCAGGATGCCACCTCCGCGCTCAGCCGCTACCTGGCACGCGGAGCGGCGCATGATCTGGAAGATGCCCGGCGTGCGCTGCAGGTGCCATTGGGCGATCTGCAGGCACGTTTGGCGCTGGAACAGTCCGACCCGGACGAAGCAAAGGCACGCGAAGGCTTCCTGCGCGGCGGCAACACACACGCGGATGTTCCCCGGCTTGTGTTCTCGTTCCGCCATGCGCGCGAGCTGGGACCGTTCCGTGAAGCCACCCGCTTGTGGCGGCAGACCGACGCGCAGCTGCTGGCGATGCAGGCATTGATCGACGAATTGGAAAACGTGCCGATCGACGCACTGCAGCAGCCCGCGCTGCGTGATCGCTACATGCAGCGCGTTCACGATCTTGACCTGCAGTTGCGAACGCAGGCGGAGGCATTTTCGCAGTCCTTGCTGCGCATGGCACACACTGTGCGCCTGGTCACGCTGGTGGTCGGTGGCGTCTCGGTGCTGGCCATCACCCTGATGGCGGTGGCCCTGGCGCGTCGTGTGGGCAAGGACCTGACCGAGCACGAAAGTCGGTTCCGCGCGGCCTTCTACCAGGCCAATGTGGGCATGCTGAAGCTGGATGCGGTCGGGCGGGTGATGGAAGCCAACCAGGCAATGGCCGACATCCTTGATTACCGCCGCGACGTGCTGCAGCAGATGGCTCTGGGCGATCTGCTGATGGACGGCGAGCTGGTGCTCGACGAGGCAGGGCGGATCGACTGGGACCGCCAGCTGCGGCCCAGCGAACTGCGTTTCCGCCGGCGCGACGGCAGCCTGGTGTGGGGCCGCTGGAGCGGCACCGGCGTGCGCAGTGCCGGCGGCCGGTTGTCGGTGTTTTCCATCATCGAGGATGTCAGCCAGAACCATGCGCTGGCGAGGGAGATCGAGCATCACGCCAGCCACGATCCGCTGACCGGCCTGATCAACCGTCGCGAGATCGAACGGCTGCTGGAAAAAGCGTTGCTGCAGGTCCGCTCCGACGGCGGCACGCATGCGTTGTGCTATATCAATCTGGATCATTTCAAGCTCGTCAACGACAGTTTCGGTCACGCGGCGGGCGACCAGATGTTGCGAGGCTTCGCCCAGTATCTGGTAGGCGCGGTGCGCGACGGGGACTGGGTGGGGCGGCTGGGGGCGGACGAGTTTGCCGTCTTCCTGTGTGGCGCCAGCCAGGACGAGGCCAAGCGCGTGCTGCAGCGGCTGATCCGCAACCTGGGGCAGGCAACGTTTCCGATCAGCGAAGGCAGCCCGCAGCTGAGCTGCAGTATCGGCGTGGTGGAAGTGACCGCCGACGCAGCTGACGTGAACTGGCTGATGAGCGCGGCCGACAGCGCCTGCTATGCGGCCAAGCAGGCAGGCCGCAACCGGGTGCACTGTTTCAACGAGGACCGTCTGGCACTGGACGAGCGCCGTCACGAGGCCGAGCGCCTGCAGCGGGTGAGCCGGGCCATGGCCGAGAACCGCATGCTGCTCCATGCCCAGCGTATCGCCAAGGTCGGCCACCCGGGCTACCTGCATTACGAGGTGCTGGTGCGCATGCGCGATACGGAGGGCGTGCTGCATCTGCCGGGGCAGTTCATGCCGGCGGTTGAGCGCTATGGCATGGCGGTGGCGCTGGACCGGCACGTATTGGGCCTGCTGTTCCGCCACCTGCAGGCGTGCCCGGCACACGTGCGCCAACTGGGCATGTGCAACGTCAATGTGTCGGCGCAGTCGATTGCCGAGCCGGGTTTCCTGGCCTATGTCTGCGACCTGCTGGAGCGCAACCGCGCACTGGCGGCCAAGCTCTGCTTTGAGGTGACCGAGACGGCGGCGATCAGCAACGTGACCCAGGCGCGCGCCTTCATCGACGCGGTGAAGGCGCGTGGCTGCCGGATGGCGCTGGATGATTTCGGTTCGGGGTTGTCCTCGTTCGGCTACCTGCGGCAACTGCCGGCGGACATGCTGAAGATCGACGGCGCGTTCGTGCGCGACATGGACACCGACGCGGTGAGCCGGGCCACGGTGCGCGCGATCAGCGAGCTGGGGCGGGAACTGCAGATGGAGGTGGTGGCCGAGTGGGTGGAGACCGATGAGGTGGCGCAGACCCTGGCCGACATGGGTGTGCAGGGGCTGCAGGGCTATGCCATCGAGCGCCCGCAGCCGCTGGAACGGCTGACCCTGGCCAACCAGCGCCCGGTGCGCCTGGTAGGCAGCCAGGGCCCGACGGGGTAGGGGTGTTCGGCAGGGCTTGCAGCCCTGCACCTGCTTGACGTCAACGTCAACGTCAAAGGCAACGTCAACGTCAAAGGCAACAGCGGCATTCCGTGGGATGGCGGGGCACTGTGGGTGTGCGGGGACGGCGCAAGTA
>NZ_JBNNHG010000226.1:0-1952 GCF_050268705.1 Stenotrophomonas sp. NPDC077659
GGCCGATGCCCTTACCGATGCCTTCGGCGGTGCACCGCGCACCATCAATCCGGTGCAGGTTGGCAACACGCAGGTGCAGGGCGGCGGCTGGGACAGCCCCTCGGTCATCAAGTCCGGCACGAAGATCGGCCCGTCGGCACCGGCGCCCACACATGACCCAACGCTGCTGCCATCGATGGCCTCGCAGATGCGCATGCCGGTATCGGTGCACAACCAGGAGCAGATTGCCCGGGCCGAGCGCCAGCTCAACAGCATCGCCGACCGGCTGACCGCCGCGCTGTCACCGCTCATCGACCGCGGCCTGATCAGCGTGCGCCGTACCGAGCTGTGGATCGAAGTGGAGATCAACAGCGACATCCTGTTCCCGACCGGCTCGGCCAACCTGGACGTACACGCGCGGCAGACCCTGGCCAGCCTGGCCGACGTGCTGCGTGACGTGCCCAACAGCGTGCGCGTGGAAGGCCACACGGACAACGTGCCGATCGCCACCGCCACCTTCCCTTCCAACTGGGAACTGTCGGCCGGCCGCGCCGCCAGCGTGGTCCATCTGTTCGCCGACCAGGGCGTGCAGCCCTCGCGGCTGGCGATGGTGGGCTACGGCCAGTTCCGCCCGCGCGAGGAAAATGACAGCGCCGCCGGCCGCAACCGCAACCGGCGGGTGATGGTCATCATCCTGGCCGACACTTCGCACTCCGTGGACCCGCTGGGCCAGCGCCTGAATGCCGCCACCGATGCCAGCGCAGGTTCGGCCGCTACCACCGCAGACGCGGCCGCCACGGCGCCGCACAGCCTCCCCCTTTCCCCCAACGCACCGGTGCAGTTGCCGCCGGTGCCGGCTGGCCGCCGCGTCGGCGCCGCCGTTCCCCCGGCAATGAAGGAGTAACCCGATGCGCATCTGGGCAGTTGCCAACCAGAAGGGTGGAGTCGGCAAGACCACCACCACCCTCGCCCTCGGTCGCGGCCTGGCCGCGCAGGGCCACCGCGTGCTGTTGATCGACCTGGACCCGCACGCGTCGCTCACCCGCGCCTTCGGCGTACCGGTGGAGCCGGCGCCGGTGGGCGTGCTGGAACTGTTCGGCACACCGCCTGCCGAACTGTCCGCACTGACCCACCCCAGCAGCACCGGCGGGCTGGACTACGTGTGCGCGCAGGCCTCGCTGGCCACCCTGGAACGGCGCAGCGCCAACCAGCCCGGCCTGGGCCTTGCGCTGCAGAACGCGCTTGCCCGCCACCACGGCCAGCACGACTACATCCTGCTGGACTGCGCCCCCACCCTGGGCCTGCTGATGATCAATGCACTGGCAGCAGCCGACCGCCTGATCATTCCGACCCAGGCCGAACCCCTGGCCCTGCATGGCTTGGACGGCATGGTCCGCACCGGCGAAATGGTCGAGCGTTCGCGCCGCCGTCCGCTGCCGATCTCGATCCTGCCCACCCTGTTCGACCGCCGCACCCGCGCCGGCAACGAATCGCTGCGCAGCATGCAGGACCGGCACGGCAGCCGCGTGTGGGATGATGCGATTCCGATCGACACCCGCATCAGCAATGCCGCGGGTCTGACCCTTCCGAGCAACGGGGAGGAGTATCCGGGCCGTGGCCTGGCCGCCTATCGCCGCGCGCTGAACTGGATCCTCGGCGAAGACGCGCGCACGCTGGAGCAGGCGGCATGACCACCACCGGCGTACTGGACGACTACCTGGACGAGCTGCTGGGCGAGGCGATTGCCGTGCCCGCACCGCCACCGGCCGCCGCTGCGCCGGTCGCGCCCGAACGCGAACCGACCTGGGACGACCTGCCTGCCGAGGTCATCTACGAGAACGGCGACACCACCGCGACCGCCGCCGTGGACGACACCTCGCTGGAGGCCGCCTTCGAAGCTGCCGCCATGCAGGCGGCGCCCGAACGCGAACCGACCTGGGACGATCTGCCTGCCGAGGTCATCTACGAGAACT
>NZ_JBNNHG010000226.1:2048-3649 GCF_050268705.1 Stenotrophomonas sp. NPDC077659
GCGACACCACCGCGACCGCCGCCGTGGACGACACCTCGCTGGAGGCCGCCTTCGAAGCTGCCGCCATGCAGGCGGCGCCCGAACGCGAACCGACCTGGGACGATCTGCCCGCCGAAGTCATCTACGAAACCGGCGATACCCCCGGTAGCGCCGGGCCAGGCCCGGCGAGCGCAGCGGCGCCCACCCCTGCCGCAGACCCGTCGCCGCCCAAGCCCACCTGGGATGATCTACCGGACGAAGTGATCTACGAAACCGACAGTGCTGACAGCCACCGCTTGGCGCACACCGACAGCCCCGCCCTGCAGGCCGCCTTTGAAGCGGCTGCGATAGGCGAACCGGTGCCCGCCCCGGCGACGCCTGCTCCGGCGGAGAGGCCCGCGCCGCGACCGGCACCCAGCCCGGCCCCGACCGCTCGCGCCGTCGCACCGCCGCCACGCGTCGCACTGGATGCACCGGCTGCTGCGCGCCCGGGCAGCTGGCAGGAGCTGCAGGCCCAGGCCCACCAGCCGCCGCACGGCACCACCACACACAACCGCCGCGCTGCCGAACGCACCTCGCGCTGGCTGCGGCTGCGCTGCGGCACCCAGGCCTACGCCCTGGAACTGCTGAAGGTGCAGGAAGTCGTGCTGCCCGTGCCGTTGCTGCCGTTGCGCGGCACGGCCCCGGCCATGCTCGGCATCATGAACCTGCGCGGCCAGGTCGTGCCGGTGATGGACCTGGGCATCCATCTCGGTGCAGCCAGCGGCGAAGACGATGCGCAGACCCGGATCGTGGTGCTGGAAGAGAATGGCGAGACCCTCGGCCTGCGCGTCTCGGCGGTAGAGGACGTCGCAAACCTCACCGATTCGCAGATCGAACCGCCCGATACCGCCCGCATCTGCCAGATCTCCAACGAACTGTTCCGCGGCGTGGCCCGCATCAGCCAGCGCCCGATGATCCTGCTCGACGCCACCCGGTTGTTGAGTTGAGAGGCCCATCCACGCATGGCGTGGATCTACTCGGCATGCCATGCGTGAACATGCCCGGTAGATCCACGCCATGCGTGGATGCCCCCTCCCGCCACCGCCCCGGTAGATCCACGCCATGCGTGGATGCCCCTTCCCGCCGATTCCCCCTAAAGAACCCCCGCCAGGTGCCGTTATGGATCTCGGAACCGTTTGTCCGGAGCAACGATGAGCACTGTCGAACTGGGTGACGATCTCGGCATCGAGAACAGCACCGAGCTCAAGAACCGCCTTTCGCCCCTCGTGGCGGAAGCAGGCGAACTGACCCTGGATGCAAGCCAGGTCGGTCGCATCCACACCGCCAGCGTGCAGGTGCTGTGCGCATTCGTGCAGGCACGCCGCGAGGCGGGCCTGGGCACCGGCTTCAACGGTTGCACCGCAACCTTCCGTGACGCCGCCCGCCTGTTGGGCGTCACCCAGGCCTTGGGCCTGGACGTACCCCATGACAACCTGAAATCTGTGGAGAACGCTGCATGAGCGCACGTATCTTGGTGGTGGACGATTCGGCGTCGATGCGCCAGATGGTTTCCTTCGCCCTCACCTCGGCCGGCTTTGCCGTTGAAGAAGCCGAAGACGGCGCGGTCGCGTTGGGTCGCG
>NZ_JBNNHG010000227.1:0-3590 GCF_050268705.1 Stenotrophomonas sp. NPDC077659
AAGGCGGCCGTCACACCCCGTTCTTCAAGGGCTACCGTCCGCAGTTCTACTTCCGTACCACCGACATCACCGGTGCGGTCGAGCTGCCGGAAGGCGTCGAGATGGTGATGCCGGGCGACAACATCAAGATGGTTGTCACCCTGATCAACCCGGTCGCAATGGACGCCGGCCTGCGCTTCGCGATCCGCGAAGGTGGCCGTACCGTCGGCGCCGGTGTGGTCTCCACCATCATCGAGTAAGCCTGCAAAGCCGGCGGTTGCATAGCGCTGCCGGTCGCGCGAGTGGCGGGCCGGGAACCTCGGTCCGCCTTCGCCGTCTAAGGGAAGGCAAGTTTCAATCTGTACGCCAGTAGCTCAATTGGCAGAGCAGCGGTCTCCAAAACCGCAGGTTGGGGGTTCGAGTCCCTCCTGGCGTGCCATCTGCCCACCTTATCCAGCGGTTCGGCCGCTAAAGCAGACATAGCCTGATGAATAGCAAGATCGAACACTCCAAGGACACCTCCACCCACGGTGGGGATATCGTCAAGTACGTCCTCGCCACACTGCTGGTGCTGGCTGGTCTGTTCGTATGGTTCTGGTTCTCCGCTGACTCTGGTCGCGCTGCCCAGCTGGGCGCGTGGGCGGGTCAGCTGCGTGCGTTGGCGGTCATCATTGGTCTGGCCGGCGGTGTCGGCGTGTTCCTGATGACCGGCAAGGGTCGTGATACCCGCGAGTTCCTCTCCGAGTCGCGCTTCGAGCTGCGCAAGGTGGTCTGGCCGACGCGCCAGGAAGCCACCCGCATGACCTGGGTCGTGATGGTTGTGGTCATCATCCTCAGCCTGCTGCTGGGTGGGTTCGATTACCTCATTCAGTGGGCGATCCAGCTTTTCCTGAGTCGCTAAGGAGATTTGCATGAAGCGTTGGTACGTCGTTCACGCCTATTCGGGCTTCGAGAAGTCGGTTGCGCAGGCCCTGCGTGATCGCATCGTCCGTGACGGCATGGAAGAGCGCTTCGGCGACGTCCTGGTCCCGACCGAAGAAGTGGTCGAGATGCGCGCGGGCCAGAAGCGCCGTTCCGAGCGCAAGTTCTTCCCGGGCTATGTGCTGGTCCAGATCGAGACCCACGAAGAAGCCGGCATCCCGCGCATCGACAACGAAAGCTGGCACCTGGTCAAGGAAACCCCGCGCGTCATGGGCTTCATTGGCGGCACTGCTGATCGTCCGCTGCCGATCGCCGATTCCGAGGCCGAAGCCATCCTGAACCGCGTCCAGGAAGGTGTCGAGAAGCCGCGTCCGAAGGTGCTGTTCGAGCCGGGTCAGATGGTCCGTGTGACCGATGGTCCGTTCAACGATTTCAATGGCGTCGTCGAAGAAGTCAACTACGAGAAGAGCCGTCTGCGCGTCTCGGTGCTGATCTTCGGTCGTGCCACCCCGGTCGAGCTCGAGTTCGGCCAGGTCGAAAAGGCCGTCTGACCTGTCCTGTAGAGTCGAGCCATGCTCGACTCCGGGGTCTGCATGGTGTGGTAGTCGAGCATGGCTCGACTCTCCAAAGGGAGCCGGGCCTTGCCCGGTTTCTTCCGTTTACATGCCGCTTCAGGCATGTGAAGAAAAAACCTGATATAGTGCGCGGCTCCCCGCTGGGAAGCCAGCAGGATGAGGCCGCCGCAAGGTGGCCTTCATCATGATTTCAAAACGCGATGCCGGGACGCGTGATTCCCGGTCCGATGGGGAGCCTGTTGTCGCAAGGCGCTAGCACCCGGAGAGCACTCAAATGGCAAAGAAAGTTGTCGGTTACATCAAGCTGCAGGTGAAGGCCGGTCAGGCCAACCCCTCGCCGCCGGTCGGTCCTGCGCTGGGTCAGCGTGGCCTGAACATCATGGAATTCTGCAAGGCGTTCAACGCTGCCACGCAGAAGCTCGAGCCGGGTCTGCCGGTTCCGGTGATCATCACGGCCTATTCGGACCGTACGTTCACCTTCATCACCAAGAGCACCCCGGCCACCACCCTGCTGAAGAAGGCCGCTGGCATCTCGTCGGGCTCCAAGCGTCCGAACACCGAGAAGGTCGGCAAGGTCACCCGTAAGCAGCTGGAAGAGATCGCCAAGGCGAAGGAGCCGGATCTGACTGCCGCCGACCTGGACGCCGCCGTGCGTACCATCGCTGGCTCTGCCCGTTCCATGGGCCTCGTGGTGGAGGGTTAATAAGATGGCACAGACCAAGCGTGAGAAGGCCATCAAGGCCGCCGTTGTCCCGGGCAAGTCGTACGCCTTCGAGGACGCGATCAACATCCTGAAGAGCGCCACCAAGGCCAAGTTCGTCGAGTCGATCGACGTTGCCGTGCGCCTGGGCGTCGATGCGAAGAAGTCCGACCAGCAGGTCCGTGGCTCCACCGTGCTGCCGGCCGGTACCGGCAAGTCGGTTCGCGTCGCTGTCTTCGCTCCGGCCGGTGCCAAGGCTGACGAAGCCCTGGCCGCTGGCGCCGAAGCCGTCGGCATGGACGACCTGGCCGAGAAGATGCAGGCCGGCGATCTGAACTACGACGTCGTCATCGCCACCCCGGACGCCATGCGCGTCGTCGGTAAGCTGGGTACCGTGCTGGGCCCGCGCGGCCTGATGCCGAACCCGAAGGTCGGCACCGTTTCCCCGAACCCGGGTGAGGCCGTGAAGAACGCCAAGTCGGGTCAGGTCCGTTACCGCACCGACAAGGCCGGCATCATCCACTGCACCATCGGCAAGGCCGACTTCGCCGAAGACGCGCTGAAGTCGAACCTGACCGCGCTGCTGCTGGACCTGATCAAGGCCAAGCCGGCCACCTCGAAGGGCACCTACCTGCAGAAGGTCTCGGTCAGCTCGACGATGGGCCCGGGCGTCACCGTCGACCAGTCGTCGCTGACCCTGAAGTAAGTGTTTCAAGCGGTCACCGTGCCCTCGGGCACTGTGGCCGTGACATTTGAAGGCATCGCCGGCAGTCCATCGCTGGCGGTAGCCGTCAAAGACCGCAGGCGCGGTCGTGGCAATACCGGCGACGGGCACGGAAGCTCGAAATGGCAGGGAGTCGCCGCCGGAGCAGCAATGACCGCTTAATCGATTCTTCGGAATCAACCTGCGTAGATGGTGCCCTTCTGGAGTTTTTCTGGTTCACGCACGTCTGGGATCTTCCCCGATTGCACTCCAGGTCTGGAACGGCCCACCCCCGGAACATCATTCCGATGTTCCCGGCGTCCAGGACGGATGCCGCACAGGACCGCACACGGCAGGAGCCGTAAGCGGAGTTCAATTGGAGGAGTGCAATGGCTCTCAATCTGTCCCAGAAGCAAGAAGTAGTCGCCGAGCTGGCAGACGTCGCCGCCAAGGCCCACTCCTTGATCGCAGCCGAATACGCTGGCACCACGGTCGCCCAGATGACCGCGATGCGCAAGCAGGCTCGTGAAACCGGTGTTTTCTTGAAGGTTGTCAAGAACACCCTGGCTTCGCGTGCTGTCGAAGGCACCGAGTTCGCAGTCGCACAGGACCAGATGGTTGGTCCGCTGCTGTACGCGTTCTCGCTCGAGGAGCCCGGCACCGATGGCGACGCCGTTCTTGGCCACCAGGGGCGAGCCGGCGTAAAACCGCA
>NZ_JBNNHG010000228.1:0-3576 GCF_050268705.1 Stenotrophomonas sp. NPDC077659
CAACCTGGCCGCGCTCGGCCAGCGGCTGCGGGAACAGGCAGCCGCGCCGGTTGCGGGCCCGGCCGTTCGCTGATGCTGGAATGAACGGGGCAGGCGGTCAGGCGCCTTTCAGGCCCCGTCGTCGTGGGGATGGTACGTTCGAGTGTCCTCAGTAGCAGCGACAAGGAGTCCGGACATGCGAGTTGTCAGCAGTCTGTTGGCCGCCTGCCTCGGCATCATTCTCACCGCGTGCAAACCGGCCACCGAACCTGCGGCGGTCACTGCCACTGATCTGCCTGCGCCCATCGCCGCGTCCGCAGCTGCGGAGCCGGCCGCCGAGGGCAATCGTGCTGCGGGCAGCGTGGCATTCCGTGCAACCGGCAACGAACCCGGCTGGCTGGCCGTGGTGGGGGGCGATAGCCCGGGGCTGGAAGTGCAGGTGGACTACGGCGAACGTCGTTTCCAGGTTGCCGCGCCCACGGCCGGTGCCGATGGCTGGGTGGGCAAGGCCGCCGATGGCACCGACATCAAGCTGAGCTTCCAGCGCACCACCTGCCAGGACGACATGAGCGGTGAAACGTTCGAAGTGAAAGCAATGCTGACCGTCGGGGCACACCAGTACCACGGGTGCGGCAGTTTCGGCGCGACGCAGCCGTAAGCCGCTGTAGTGCCGAGCCGATGCTCGGCTGCTCCTGGCGCGGCCCCCCTGCGCGATGAGCCGAGCATGGGCTCGGCTCTACGGGATTGGTGGATTCGGCCGTGCTCAGTCGGCGCGGCCAGCGAATTCGCCGGTCGCCGTGTTCACCAGCACGCGCTCGCCGTTGGCGATGTACTCCGGCACCATGATCTCGATGCCGGTGTTGAGCTTGGCCGGCTTCGGGCGCTTGGTGGCGGTGCCACCCTTCAGTTCCGGCGGGGTCTCGATCACTTCCAGCACCACCGAGGCCGGCAGCTGGATCGCCACCGGCTGCTCGTCGATGACCTGCACGTAGATGCCGGTCAGGCCGTCGGTGATATAGCCAGCGTCGTCGCCGATCACGTCCGCGTCCAGGGTGTAGGGGGTGTAGTCCTCGTCATCCAGGAACACGAAGGCATCGCCGTCCTTGTACGAATAGGTGGACTGGCGGCGCAGCAGTTCGACCTCGACCAGATTGTCGTCGGCATCGAAGCTGGCGTCGAGCTTGTTGCCGCCCGGCACGCTGTACATGTTGTTGCGGTAGCGGACGTTGCCGCCGCGGCCCTGCGGCGAGCTGCGCTCGATGTCGCGGATCTGGTACACGCCGTTGTTGTACTCGACGACGTTGCCCTTCTTGATGTCGTTGGCTTTCATGGTGATCTAGGTGGTTGGGGGAGGGCGCCGTCCCGGCGCCCGGGGGAATCACTTCGGAGCGAGGCGGGTAGCGCCGTCCAGGCGGATGGTCTCGCCGTTGAGATAGGGGTTGCCGACAATGAAGCCGACCAGGCTGGCGAAATCTTCCGGCTTGCCCAGGCGCGAGGGGAACGGAATGGAGGCGGCCAGCGACTGCTGCACCGCCTCCGGCATGCCGTCGACCATCGGCGTCCAGAACACGCCCGGGGCAATGGTATTGACGCGGATGCCGAAGCGCGACAGTTCGCGGGCCATCGGCAGGGTCATCGAGACCACGCCGCCCTTGCTGGCGGCATAGGCGGCCTGGCCGATCTGGCCTTCGTAGGCGGCGATGCTGGCGGTGTTGATGATGACCCCGCGTTCGCCATCCTCGCCAGCCTCGTTGTGCTGCATGCGGTTGGCCGCAGCCTTGGCCACGTTGAAGCTGCCGACCAGATTGACCATGACAGTGCCCTGGAAGCCGGCCAGCGGCATCGGGCCCTCTTTGCCAAGCACGCGGCCGGCACCGAGGATGCCGGCGCAGTTCATCGCCACGTTCAGGCCGCCGAGGAAATCGTGGGCCTGGTCGATGGCGACGGCGACGGCCGTCTCATCGCTGACATTGACGTTGAAGTAGCGGGCGCTGTCGGCACCCAGCCCGGCCACGGCGGCCGCGCCCTTGTCGTCGTTGAGGTCGAACAGGGCGACCTTGCCGCCGCGGGCGACCAGGTGCTGGGCCACGGCCAGGCCGAGGCCGGAGACGCCGCCGGTGATCACGGCACGTACGGAAGACAGCTGCATTGAACGGTCCTGCAGGTTCGAGAACCGCCGATTCTAACGGAAGCCACGGCGCGCGCCGTTGTGCGCTGCTGCAATTGAACCCAGGCTGTAGCGTCGAGCCATGCTCGACTGGACGTGCAGACGCGGTCGAGCATGGCTCGACTCTACAAGGGAGGGGCGAGCAGGCTCGACGCTACGGGGCGGGGCCCAGGCGTCGCTTGAATTCGTCCGGTGGCAGGCCGGGGGCGAACAGGAAGCCCTGGCCGATGGTGACCCCCAGGCCCAGCAGGCACTGGCGCTGGGCCTCGGTTTCCACGCCCTCGGCTACTACCCCCAGGCCCAGGCTTCGGGCAATCGCGCAGACCGCCTCGCAGACCGCCACGTCCGAACGGTTGCGCGGAATGCCCTCGACGAACAACTGGCTCAGCTTCAGCCCATGGATCGGCAGCCGGCGCAGGTAGTTCAGCGCGCTGTAGCCCTCGCCGAAATCGTCGATGGTCAGCATCACCCCCATCTCGCGCAGGCGGGCGAAGGTGCGCAGCGTGTCCGGTGCATCCTCGATCAGCACCCGCTCGGTGAATTCCAGTTCCAGCACGGTGCCGGGCAGGTTGAATTCATCCAGCACCTGGCGGACCCAGCGGGCCAGGTCCTCGCCGACAAACTGGCGCCAGGACACGTTGACCGCCACCCGGATCGTCGCCAGACCCTGGTCCTGCCACTGCCGTATCTGGCGGCAGGCTTCGCGCAGCGCCCACTGGCCGATGCGCACGATGTCGCCGGTATGCTCGGCGTGGCCGATGAACAGATCCGGGCGCATCTGCCCCAGTTGTTCGTTGTGCCAGCGCATCAGCGCTTCGCAGCCGGTGATGGCGCCGGTGCGCAGGTTGATCTGCGGCTGGTAGACCAGGCGGAACTCATCGCCGTCCAGCGCCTTGTGCAGGCGGCTCTCGATCTGCAGGCGATCATTCTGGCGCTCGGCCAGCGCCTGCGAGAACACCTGCCAGCCGTTGCGGGTGCGGCGCTTGCACTCGTACATGGCGGTATCGGCATTCTGGATCAGCTGCTGCGGCCGGTCGCCATCGTCGGGCGCCTTGGCGATACCGATGCTGGCGGTCACCTGGAACTCGTCGCTGCCCAGCTGGAAGGGCGGGGCGAACGCGGCGGTGATGCGCTCGGCCAGCTGTTCGGCCTGGTCGGGCTGGTCACGCAGGTCGCAGAGCACCAGGAATTCGTCGCCGCCAAAGCGGGCAAGCAGTCCCTCGGTACCGATGGCCGTGGCGATGCGGCGGGTGGCCTCGATCAGCAGTTCGTCACCGGCGCTGTGGCCCAGCAGGTCGTTGACCACCTTGAAGCGGTCCAGATCGATGTACAGCACCGCTACCCGGTCATGGCCGGGGCTCTGCATGCGTACGCCCAGATCGGTGAGCACCGCATCGCGGTTCATGATCCCGGTCAGTGGGTCGGTGCGC
>NZ_JBNNHG010000229.1:0-3530 GCF_050268705.1 Stenotrophomonas sp. NPDC077659
AGCGTCGGCCTGCAATGGTCGTGGCGCTGACCCGGCCGCGCTGTCTGCCTGGTTAATCGAAGTGCCGCGCACCCTGTAATGCCGTGTGGTGGCTCGACCAACGGTCGGGCCCTACCGTGATGGGGTACCCGACCCACGGTCGGGTACCATGTAGATGTAGCGCCCGACCGTGGGTCGGATTCCGCTTAAAAGGTAGCGCCCGACCGTGGGTCGGGCGACAACAGAATCAAGAGCTCCTCGTGCCCAAGACTTTCCATCGAACAGACCGTGTCTCCGCCCAGCTGCGCCGTGAACTCGGCACCCTGGTGCACAACGCCGTGCGCGAGCACGGGTTGCCCTCGGTGAGCGTGTCCGACGTGGAAATCACCCGCGACATGGCCCATGCCAAGGTGTTCGTCACCGCGCTGATGCCGGAACGTTCTGCCGAAGCCGTGGCCGGCCTGAAGGAGCTGGGCTACCGCCTGCGCATGGACCTGGCCCGGGCGATGAAGCTGCGGCACGTGCCGGAGCTGCATTTCCACTACGACGACTCGGTCGACCGTGGTGAGCACATCGACAACCTCCTGCGCGACCTGCCCGATACGCTGGCCGCGGAGAAGCGTCGCGAGAGCGACGAAGAATAACCGCGCATCGCGCGCACGCCGGGCATGGCCCGGCGCTACCGGCGGCATCCGCCGACATCAACGCCATGACCCGAATTCAGTTCCGCCGCCTGGATGGCATCCTGCTGCTCGACAAGTCGACCGGCATGAGCTCCAACGCCGCTCTGCAGGTGGCGCGCCGCCTGTTCCGTGCCGACAAGGGCGGCCATACCGGCAGCCTCGACCCGCTGGCCACCGGCCTGCTGCCGCTCTGCTTCGGCGAGGCGACCAAGATCGCCGGCCTGCTGCTGGGCTCGGCCAAGGCCTATGACGCGCAGATCCAGCTCGGCCAGACCACCGACACCGACGATTCCGAAGGCCAGGTGCTGCTGCAGCGCCCGGTCCCGGCGATCAACGCCGAGACCCTGCAGGCCGCGCTGGTGCCGCTGACCGGCAGCATCCTGCAGCGCGCACCGATCTATTCGGCGCTCAAGCAGGGCGGGGAGCCGCTGTACGTGAAGGCGCGCCGCGGTGAAGCCATCGAGGCGCCCGAGCGCGAGGTGCAGGTGCACGCCATCGAGGTGCTTGAGCAGCAGGCCGACCGTCTGCGCCTGCGGGTGACCTGTGGCTCGGGCACCTACATCCGCAGCCTGGCCCGCGACCTCGGCGAGGCGCTGGGCTGTGGTGCCCACATCAGTGCCCTGCGCCGGCTGTGGGTCGAACCGTTCCGCGCCCCGGCCATGGTCACCCTTGACCAGCTGCGGGCGATGGCCGAGGCCGGTGACGAGGCGGGTATGGACGCGTTGCTGCTGCCACTGGCGGCCGGCCTGGCTGAATACCCGCGGGTCGACCTGGACGCCGAGCAGGCCCACCGCTTCTGTGTCGGCCAGCGCCAGCGCGATGCAGCCTGGCCGCGCGGCCTGGTGGCGGTGTACGGTCCGGACGCTGCTGTCCATGGCCTGGGGCAGGTCGACGACAGTGGTCTGCTGGCCCCGCAGCGCCGGTTCAACCTCTGACCGGGGCCGGCCGGTTCAGCCCCGGTCCTTGTTCCCGAAGCCCCTGGCCGTTACAATTTCGCGGCCGTTTTCCGGCAGCCTGCCTCGCGCAGGCTTCATCCTCGTAGTCCACGGCGAGCCTGGCGGTGCGCGAAGCGCGTTCCTGCCGGCCACGCATCACAGAGAAAAAAGAACATGTCGATCGACACCCAGAAGGTCATTGAAGACAACAAGCGCAGCGCCGCTGACACCGGCTCCCCGGAAGTCCAGGTTGCCCTGCTGACCGCCCGCATCGAACTGCTGACCGGCCACTTCAAGACCCACAAGAAGGACCACCACAGCCGCCGCGGCCTGCTGCAGATGGTCAACCGCCGTCGCAGCCTGCTCGACTACCTGAAGAAGAAGGACGTCGAGCGTTACAAGGCCCTGATCGAGAAGCTTGGCCTGCGTCGCTAAGCAACGAATCCCCCGCGGCGCAGCGATGCGCCGCGGTTTTGTTTTGTAGTACCGAAATCCCGATTCAGGCCGGAACGATCCGGCCACCCGCTGGCGGCAAGGGTCGCCGACGGTCCAAATTCGCAGACAGCATCCCCAAGGACACCCTCCGTGGCAAAAATCACCAAAACCTTCCAGTACGGCAAGCACACCGTCACGCTTGAGACCGGCGAAGTCGCCCGCCAGGCCAGCGGTGCCGTCATCGTCAAGATGGACGACACCGTACTGCTGGTCACCGCCGTCGCCGCCAAGAGCGCGCGCGAAGGCCAGGACTTCTTCCCGCTGACCGTCGATTATCAGGAAAAGTTCTACGCCGGCGGCCGTATCCCGGGTGGTTTCTTCAAGCGTGAAGGCCGTGCGACCGAGAAGGAAACCCTGATCTCGCGTCTGATCGACCGTCCGATCCGCCCGCTGTTCCCGGAAGACTACAAGAACGAAGTGCAGATCATCGCCACGGTCATGTCGCTCAATCCGGACATCGATGGCGACATCGCTGCCCTGATCGGTGCCTCGGCTGCCCTGTCGCTGGCCGGCACCCCGTTCATGGGCCCGATCGGCGCTGCCAAGGTCGGTTACAAGAACGGCGAGTACATCCTCAACCCGACCGTCAGCGAACTGGCTGACTCGCAGCTGGAACTGGTCGTCGCTGGTACCGCCAATGCCGTGCTGATGGTTGAATCCGAAGCCGCGCTGCTGTCCGAAGAAGTGATGCTGGGCGCCGTGACCTTCGGTCACCGCGAAATGCAGAAGGTCATCAACGCGATCAACGAGCTGACCGTCGAAGCCGGCACCAAGCCGTCGACCTGGGAAGCCCCGGCCAAGAACGACGTGCTGATCGGCGCGCTGAAGGAAGCCATCGGCCCGCGTCTGGGCGAAGCCTTCCAGGTGCGCGACAAGCTGCAGCGCCGCGACGCCATCTCGGCGATCAAGAAGGACGTGGTTGAATCCCTGGCTGGCCGCGTGGCTGCCGAGGGCTGGAACCCGGCCGAGCTGTCGAAGGAATTCGGCGAGCTGGAATACCGCACCATGCGTGACTCGGTGCTGGATACCAAGGTCCGTATCGACGGCCGTGCGCTGGACACCGTCCGCCCGATCGCCGTGAAGACCGGCGTCCTGCCGCGTACCCACGGCTCCTCGCTGTTCACCCGCGGCGAAACCCAGGCCATCGTGACCATCACCCTGGGCACCGCCCGTGACGGCCAGGTCATCGACGCCGTTGCCGGTGAGTACAAGGAAAACTTCCTGTTCCACTACAACTTCCCTCCGTTCTCGGTGGGTGAGTGCGGCCGCATGATGGGCCCGAAGCGCCGCGAAATCGGCCACGGGCGCCTGGCCAAGCGCGGCGTGCTGGCTGTCATGCCGTCGCTGGAATCCTTCCCGTACACCATCCGCGTCGTCTCGGCGGCCGGTCATCGCCGCAGCCACCAGGAAGGTGCCGGTCTCGTTACGGTCGGGCAGC
>NZ_JBNNHG010000230.1:0-3522 GCF_050268705.1 Stenotrophomonas sp. NPDC077659
CGACGGCAAGCTGTACCAGACCCGTAAGAAGTCGCAGAGCTGGACCCAGACCAGCGGCATCTACGCCAGCGGTCCGGTCGTGGAAGACAGGCTGTTCTTCTATGCAAACGTAGAACTGACCAAGCGTGAAGGCGCTGGCGTGGCTTCGACCAGCCAAGCTGCGGCCTCCACCACCAACGCATGGCAGGAATACAATTACGAGTATCCCCGCTGGGCGGCCAAGATCGACTGGAACATCACCGACAACCACCTGCTGGAACTGACCGGTATCTCCGATGTCACCAAGTACCACAGCGAGGGCTATACGTACGATTACGCCACCGGCACGCACGGTGACGAGCAGAACGCCGGCACGAGCAACGAAGACAAGGCCCGCCTGTACGTGGGCAAGTACACCGGCTACATCACCGATGATCTGACCATCTCGGCGCTTTACGGCACCCAGAAGATCGACCACAGCCAGACCCCGTGGGGTTACGACCCGGCCTGCCCGCGCACATCATCGTCGGCAACCACCCGCGCACCGGGCATCCCGGCGGCCAATTACGCAGGTTGCTGGACTGCCGCCAGTGTCAACGTACCGGGCGCCTATGACGAAACGAAGGGCTTCCGCTTCGACGTCAACTACCGCCTGGGCAACCACGACCTGCGCGCCGGCATGGACAACATGGAAGCCGAGTCGTACACCGGCAGCGAGTACGGCGGTGGCTTCGTGTGGGTCTACTCGCGCACCAACAATCCAAACGCTGCGATCGACGCCTCGCATGGCGTGGGCTCGCCAGCAGCGGCAGGTGGTCTGGGTTCGCAGGGCTACTACGTGCGCCAGCAGTACTACACCCAGCTGGCAAACGTGCGTACCAAGCAGAGCGCGCAGTACATCGAAGACCGCTGGCAGGTAAGCGACAACGTGCTGCTGCAACTGGGCCTGCGCAACGAAATCTTCAAGAACTACACAAGCGCCGGCGAGGTCTACGTCAAGCAGGACAACCAGTGGGCCCCGCGTCTGGGCGCCGTGTGGGACGTCTTCGGTGATTCGACCCTGAAACTGTTCGCCAACGCAGGCCGCTACCACCTGGCGCTGCCGAACAACGTGGCCGTGCGCGCCGCGTCGGGCTCCCTGTACACCATGGAATACTTCACCTACACCGGCGTGGCGGCTGACGGCACCCCGACCGGCCTAGTCAATGTCCCGGTGGACCAGAGCCTGGGCTACACCTGCCCGGGTAACCCGAACGCGATTTCCTCCAACCTGGAATGCGGCGATGCGCCCGACCCGCGCACCGTGGCCGCGGTCAACCTGAAGTCGCACTACCAGGACGAGTACATCGTCGGCATGGAACAGGCGATCGGTGACTCCCTGACCTGGGGTGCCAAGTTCACCTACCGCGACCTGAAGAGCGCCATCGATGACACCTGCACCCCGGCACTGGGTGGCGGCTGCTTCATCTTCAACCCGGGCGAAAGCAATACCTTCTGGGAAGAGCAGGCTGATGGCAGCTTTGCCAAGCACACCTACTCGGCCGAAGAGTTGAACCTGCCGAAGCTGAAGCGTCGCTATTACGCTCTGGATCTGTTCCTGGAAGGTTCTATCGGCGAGAAGTTCCACGGTAAGATCGCTTACATCTTCTCGCGCAACTACGGAAACACCGAGGGCCAGCTGGCTTCCGATCTGGATACCGGCGGCGGTGGCCAGACCGACGTGTCCGTTACCCAGGACTGGGATCTGCCGCAGCTGATGGTCGGTGCCAACGGCAGGCTGCCCAATCACCGCGCGCATCAGTTCAAGGCATTCGGTGCTTACCAGATCAACGACGAATGGCGCGTGGGTGGTTCGCTGCTGGTTGATTCGGGTCGCCCGCGTTCGTGCACGAGCTACTACCCGACTGCAGACGCAGGCCTTTACAACGGCGCCTATTACCACTTCTGCGGCCTGGCTGGCAGCGGCACCGCACCGGGCTCGGCCGGCTACGTGGCACCTTCGGCGGACTACACCTTCTCACCGCGAGGCAGCAAGGGCGATGCGCCGTGGAACTACACGCTGAACCTATCGCTGGCCTACACCCCGCTGTGGGCGGACAAGAAGCTGACCCTGCAGGCTGACGTGCTGAATGTGCTGAACCGCCAGGTCGCCACCTTCTATTACAGCGGCTATTCCACCGACCGTGTTACCCCGGATGCCCGCTATAGCCAGGCACTGGGCTACACATCACCGCGCCAGGTCCGCCTGTCGGCGCGTTACGACTTCTAAGCAATCACAGCGGGGATCCACCTATAGCGGGGCCGCGCTCGACGGCCCCCGCCTCCTCTCCTCCCCCTGCTTCGGCAGGGGGAATTTTTAGGTTCTTCACCCAACTCAGAGGAAGGCTGCACGGATTTTGAGGAAGAAGTAGGCGTCGTCTCGGTACCCGTAGGCGACGCGCTTGATGACCTTGATCTTGTTGTTGATCCCCTCGAGCAGATTCGTTCCAAGGGGCCATCGGCAATGAGCCAGGATGCCTGGCAGATAGGGCTGTAGGCGGCGGACAAACGTTCGC
Source organism: Stenotrophomonas sp. NPDC077659 (assembly GCF_050268705.1). Taxonomy (NCBI): domain Bacteria; kingdom Pseudomonadati; phylum Pseudomonadota; class Gammaproteobacteria; order Lysobacterales; family Lysobacteraceae; genus Stenotrophomonas; species Stenotrophomonas sp. NPDC077659. Next base: position 2,535 of record NZ_JBNNHG010000230.1, read on the forward strand.
AGCGGCTCCAGTTGACTCCGCAACGCGCGCTGCCGCCAGCTCTTCCATGCTTCTTCTGCCCAAGCCTGGCTACGGTAGCGCCAGAGCTGCTTCCAGTCGTCTTTCAGCAGATAGGTCGTCAGTAAGGCTTTGTTGGCAGCCAGCAGCTCCTTGAGTTTGATTCGTTGATCAGCCGGGACGTTCTGCCGGTTACGCAGCAAGAGCCAGCGCGAGGTCTTCACCACGCGCCGGGCAGGTTTGTCCTGGCGCAGCCTGTTGGCTTCGTCCACGCGGACCCGGTCAATGACCTCCCGCCCATACTTGGCCACCACATGGAACAGGTCGTAGACCACTTCGGCGTTTGGGCATTGGGCTTTCACTTCCGGGTCAAACGCCGAATTCATGTCCATGGCGACCGCCTGGATGCGTTCGCAGCCCTCCCGGCCCAACAGCTCGAAAAAGGGGCGAACATCCGCTCGGCTACGACCACGCCCAACCCATAGCACCCGTTTTCGGGACGGCTCAACTATCACCGTGGCATAGCGATGACCCTTCTGGATCGCGAACTCGTCCATTGAAAGAATGCGAACTCCGGAGAGATCCACCGGCCCCAGTGTCTGCTGAAAGTGCCTGAAATCAAGTGCTTTGACGGGTTTCCAGTCCAGCCCGTGCCATTTGGCTGTGGCATGGATCGAAGTGGTAGCGCACATCTGGACAACGCTCTTTGCGAGCCGTTGCGTGACCCGGGAGTGCCGATCCAGCCAGTCCAAGTGTTCCAGCTTTGGCCCGCAACGAGGACAGGCCACGCGCTGGCGCTGCACCTCCAGCTCGACCGTCTCATCGAACACAGGCAGATCACGGACACCCCGGGGCACCTGGTCATGGATAGGGATGACCCACTTGGAACAGCCGCTGCAGCGGCGCCTGCGGCGTCCAATGGGAAGCAGCGAAAGCACCAGCCACGAGACTCCGTCACGAACCTCGCGCCGCCAATTGTCAAGGCGATACC
>NZ_JBNNHG010000231.1:0-3509 GCF_050268705.1 Stenotrophomonas sp. NPDC077659
GCCATAGACGCTGGCACCGGACAGTGCGGTGCGCGCAGGTGCAGGCCCGGCCATCAACTGCCCACGCCAGCGCAGCGGACGGCCGTTCGGCATCCACAGCACCTGCTGCACGCCCAGGGCGACGGTAGTGCGCTGCACGCCATCGCCCTGGGCATTGAGCGGATTGCCACTGATGCGGTCGTGGGTGCCGGTGGTGAAGCGCTGCGACAGCGCCAGTGAGATGGATGGGCGGGCGCCATCGGCGCTGGGCGCCTGCAGCAGGTACTGCAGGCGGGCAGTGGTATCGCCTGCACGGAAATCCGTACTGCGTTCGCTGCCCGATTCGGCGCGTGACGCGCTGAGGGTGATCTGCCCCATCAGGCGGTCACTGAAACCGTACATGGCCGGCATGACCACCGCCCATGCGCCACTGTCCTGCGCGCTGCGCCGGCGCTCACCCTGGGCGTCGTAATGCGCGTTGCTGTCCACGCGCACCAGGTAGGGTTCGATGAACCAGTGGCCCTGCGGCAGGCCGGCGGGATTGGGGGTGATCAGCGGCCCCATGAAATTGACGCCTTCCAGGCTGCGTTCAGCGGCAGCCGCGCTGCTGCCGGCGCACAGGCCAGACAGCAGAAGGGAAACGAGCAGGGTGCGTTGCGGTTGGAACATGACGGCCACTCCGGGGACAACGAGGGATGGAGTTCCACCCTGCGTTGCCGGAAATGGCGAGCCAATGAGGAAAGTTTCAAATCATCAATGTTCTTTGCGGCCTGCAAAGAACACTTAGCAACTGCACGCCTGTGGGCTGGGGTCAGGGATCCGCCCCCATCAGGCGGTCAGCCGCGGCGGCTGGCCCACTGCGCGAGCAGCACTGCCGTTGCGGAAGCGACGTTGAGGCTTTCCACTGCGCCACTGCCGGGAATGGAGACCTGCAGGTCGCACTGGCTGGCCAGCGCGCGGTCCATGCCCTCGCCTTCGGCGCCCATTACGTACACCAGGCGTGCCGGCAGTTCGGCACGGAACACGTCCTGGCCGCCCTCGACCAGGGTCGCGGCCAGGCCAAAGCCCGCCGCACGCAGCTGCGCCATGGCAATCGCGTCATCAGGCAGCTGCACCAGCGGCAGCGCCTCGGCGCCACCTTCGGCCACCCGTGCGGCGGCACCGGACAGGGCCAGCGTGCTACCGGCCGGCAACAGCAGCGCCTTGGCACCGAAGTGCGCGGCCGAGCGCAGGATCGCGCCCAGGTTGTGCGGGTTGCCCACGCCGTCCAGCCACAGCGCCAGCGCCGGGCCATCACCCACCTGCTGCAGCCACTGCGCCAGCGGCAGCACCGGCGCACGCAGCACGTCGGCCACCACGCCTTCGTGGTGGGTGGTGCCGGCCAGCTTGTTGAGGTCGCCGTCTTCGACCACGCGGTAGCCCACGCGGTTGGCCACGCACCATTTCAGCAGCGGCTGCAGGCGCGGAATACGCGCCTCCAGCAGGTACAGCTTGCGCAGCGCCTGCGGGCGCGCTTCGAAGGCGGCCCGCACGGCGTTCAGGCCGAACAGGCGCAGCTCATCATTGCCGCCGCGGCCGCTACCGCCACCGCCGGTGGCCGGCACCTCCGCACGCGGCAACGGCGTTGCGCGCGGCGGACGGGCGGATGGACGGCGGTTGTTCCAAGGGTTGTTCACTTACACACTCTCCTGCTTGCGCTGGCGCCAGAAGTCGGCGTTCTTGATGCCCAGGGCATCAGGGTCGAACGTCGGATCCAGGCCCAGCTTTTTCTGTCGTTCGTAGTCACGCAGGGCCAGCATCGCCGGCTTCTGGATGATGAGGATGGCGATGATGTTCAGCCAGGCCATCAGGCCCACGCCGATGTCACCCAGCGCCCAGGCCAGGGTCGCATTGTGGAAGGCACCGAACACGACCATGGCGATGATGCCCAGGCGCAGCACCAGCACGGTCAGCGGGCGCTTCTTGTTCTGGTTGACGTAGGTCAGGTTGGTTTCGGCCATGTAGTAATAGGCCATGATGGTGGTGAAGGCGAAGAAGAAGATGGCGATCGAGACGAACGCCGCGCCCCAGCCCGGCAGCACCGCTTCCACGCCGGCCTGCGCATAGCCGGCGCCTTCCGGAATACCGGCCAGCCCCTGGAAAATCGGAGGCGCGCTGGCGCCCGCAGGCGAGTACACGTTGTAGGTACCGCTGGCCAGGATCAGGAACGCAGTGGCGGTGCACACCATCATGGTGTCAAAGTAGATGGCGAAGGCCTGCACATAGCCCTGCTTGGCCGGGTGTGAGACCTCCGACGCCGCAGCCGCGTGCGGGCCCGAGCCCTGGCCGGCTTCGTTGGCGTAGATGCCGCGCTTGATGCCCCACTCCACCGCCAGGCCCATCATCGCGCCGAACGCGGCATGGGTACCGAACGCGCTGTCGAAGATGATGCCGAACATTTCCGGCACGCGGTCGTAGTTGATGATCATGATGACGATGGCCATCAGGATGAAGGCGGCAGCCATGAACGGCACCACCACTTCGGCGAAGTTGGCGATGCGCTTGACGCCACCGAAGATGACCACGCCCAGCAGCAGGGCCACGACGATGCCGATGCCCAGCTTCAGCGCCTCGACCGAACTCATGCCCAGCATCTGGCCGTCCAACGGGCCACACACGGCGGTGCCGCGGCAGGCGTTGATGACGCTGTCAGCGATGGCGTTGGCCTGCACGCCCGGCATCAGGAAACCGGCAGCGATGATCGTGGCGATGGCGAAGGCCAGCGCATACCACTTCAGGCCCATGGCCTTTTCGATGTAGTACGCCGGGCCACCGCGGTAGCGACCATCGGCATCCTTGGTCTTGTAGATCTGCGCCAGGGTGCATTCCACGTACGAGGTGGACGCGCCGAAGAAGCCCATCACCCACATCCAGAAGATGGCGCCGGGGCCACCGAAGGCGATGGCGGTGGCCACGCCGGCGATGTTGCCGATGCCCATGCGGCCGGCCATGGACATGGCCAGGGCCTGGAAGGAGGACACGCCGGCGTCGGACTTCTCGCCCCTGACGGTGAGGCGGCACATCTCGAAGAAGCCGCGGAGCTGCATGAAGCGGGTGCGCAGGCTGAAGAACAGGCCGGCGCCCAGGCACACGGCGATGAGGGCCTTGCTCCAGATGATGCTGTTGATGAAATGTACGGTTGCTTCCACGCGCGCTCTCTCCAGTCGGCGGGTTGTCAGGACGTCCCGTCGGCTGGAAGGGACCGTACCGATTCTCCCTGATCGAAGGCCGCTGCGGTAGAGTCGACTGTCAGTCGACTGCTCTCCGAAAAACTGCGGAAAATCCCGCGCTGCGCGCGATAGTCGACTGACAGTCGACTCTACCCCTCCTCTCCCTGGCCGTTCAGGGCAGCTGGGTGCGTACCCGGGCGAAGCGACGCAGGTCGTGCAGGGCGCCGCGCTTGTAGACGGCGCAGCGGGCCGTGCCTTCGTTGAAATCCAGCACTTCGGCCTGCAGCCTGAACAGGCGCAGCTCGTCCATCACCCAGGGGG
>NZ_JBNNHG010000232.1:0-3438 GCF_050268705.1 Stenotrophomonas sp. NPDC077659
TGGTGGCAGACAGCGTGTTGGTGCCGGCCGCCTGGTTGCTGCACACCGGGAAGGCCACCGCGTCACCGCAGTCCTCGGTCAGCTCGGAAATATGGCGCACCGTCCAGTTGGCGCTCCAGTTGTCCAGCGTCCACCCCAGTGACAGATTGCTGGTCCACTCGGGAATGGAACTATCGGCCACTTCGATGCCCGGCCCCTGCGGCTGCTTCTGCCCGGCCGCGCCGGTGGCTTCGTAGCGGCCCACGAAGGTATTCTGCCAGCCGATCTTGAACTGGCCCGCCGCACTCTGCGGCAGCGTCCAGTGCAGGTCCACATCCCAGCCATCGGTCTTGATCGAACCCAGGTTGGTCAGCCGGTTGTTGAACCCGTTGATGCCACCGGTACTGGCGCGGGTAATACCGTCGCAGTACAGGGGGTCCAGCGTGTCCACGCACAGGTCCAGCTGGGTCTGTGCGTTGATGGCCTGGATCGCGCCATCGATGGTGTGCCGGTAGAACGTCACATCCACGTCGAAACGCTCCGACCAGGCGGTGTTGTTGCCGAACCATGGGCTCCACACGAAGCCGGCGCTGAAGCTGCGCGAGCGCTCCGGGTCCAGCGCGCGGTTGCCGCCGGTGGTGACCGATATCTGCGAGTTGGCCTGCTGGAAGCCGGTGGGTACGCCCAGCGCAGCACAGTTGGCGGCGCTGCCTCGAGGCGCCGTGCCGCCCAGACCGATCGAGCACGGATCGAAGATCTGCAGGTCGGCACGTGCGGCCGAGCCGTACAGCTCACCGATCGACGGCGCACGGAAGCCTTCGGCATAGGTCGTGCGCAGCACGAAGTCGTTGGTCACCTGCCAGCGCAGGCCGTACTTGGGTGTGAACTCGCCGCCAAAGGTCGAGTAATCCGAATAGCGCCCGGCCAGGCTCAGGTCCAGCTTGCCGCCATGGGAGGGCGCGGCAAACAGCGGGACGTTCAATTCCAGATAGGCTTCATTGACGTCATAGGAGCCGGACGTCGGCTGCGATGGCACGCCGTTGTAGTGGCCGATCACCGTCAGCGGATCGGGCTGGTACCAGCCTTCATATTTGCGATGCTCCAGGCCGGTCGCGAAGGACACCGCGCCGGCCGGCAGGTTGAACAGCTCGCTGGACAGATTGGCGGTGAACAGGGTCAGCTCGTTCTGGCTGCGGTCGCGCACCACCGGCTGGATCCACTGCAGCATCTCCGGGGTGATCGAACCGGCGCCGCCGAAGATGTCCAGGGGCACGCAGCCTGCCGTGGCGGCACAGAGTGCAGGGTCGCCCAGCGCCAGATTGATGTTGTAGATGTTGTAGCTGCCGTAGTTGGTCTGGGTGGCCTTGTTCTTGCTGTACATGCCATTGACGTCCCAGTACCACTGGCGGTCGGCCGCCTGGAAACTGCCCTCCAGGCCGGTGGCCACGTACTGCGTATCCACCTTCTGCTCAAACACGCGCGCGCCGCCTTCCACCGGGCGACGGCCGATCATGATGAGGTTGTCCGACGAGTCCAGGGTGAAGCCGAACGGGTTGTACGGGTTCAATGCGGAGATGACGATGTTGTCCGCCAGCGGATTGCCGGTGCCAGCCTCGGGACCGAAGAACAGCGGTTCCGGCGCGGCCTGGTTGGTCGACTCGCGGCGGTTGCCCAGCGCCTTCACATACCACTGCACGTTGTCGCTGACGTCGAAGCGGAACTGCCCGAAGATGCCTTTGCGCTCGGACGGCGTCAGCACCATGTTGTATTCGGCGAAGTTGAAGCGATCGGCGGTACCGAAACAATGATAGCCGTCGGTGCGGACACAGCCATCGCCACCGTCATAGGTCGGGCGTGTTCCCGCGTTGGGCGTGAGGTCGTGGGTGATGCCGGTATTGGGGTCGGTAAAGATGAAGCGGCCGTCCGGCGTGGCCGAGCTGCCCAGCGCCAGGCCGGTGCCGGGCACGGGGAAGCGCGACTGCGCGCGATCACGTGCATACACCGGGTCCTGCTTGGTCCAGCTGCCGCCCACGAACAGGCTGTAGCGATCACCCCGCGTGCCCCATGCCAGGTCCACGCCCTTCTGCGTACCATCGCCCTTGCTGTACTCGCCGTAGTTCAGTGTCACCTGGCCGCCATCGAAATCACGGCGGGTGATGATGTTGACCACGCCGGCAATGGCATCGGAGCCGTACAGCGAGGAGGCCCCGTCTTCGAGCACCTCGATGCGTTCAACAATTGCCAGCGGAATGGTGTTCAGATCGGTCGCCGCCCCCACGCCCGAGGCGGAAGACTCATTGACCCAACGGATGCCATCGACCAGCACCAGCACGCGCTTGGCACCCAGGTGGCGCAGATCGACCTGCGCCGAACCCGCACCGACGCCACTGCCATCGGGTGGGAAGCCGAAGTTGCCGGATGAGTTGAACTTGGCGTTCAACGCTGAACCGGAACCGGTGAGCTGCTGCAGCACTTCACCGATGGAGTTCAGGCCGGTGCGTTCGATCTCGCTGCGGGTGAGGGTCTGGATCGGCACCTGGCCTTCCACCTCAGCCCGCTTGATGCGCGTGCCGGTCACTTCCACGGCATCCAGCGTCGTGGCGGTCTGCGCCATTGCGGGCAGTGGGGCCAGGGCGGTCACGCACAGGGCAACAGCAACCGCCAACGGGCGGTGATGCAGGTGATTCATTCGCTCTCTCTCCAAAGGAATGTCGGGACATGGACTGCCGCGCCCCCCTGCAATGGCGGCAGTGTCTCCTTTGTAAACAAGCGGTAAAAATATTTACGTGACCGGCGACACCATTTCACGCCGTTCTGATGAATGAATCATGCTTGTCCCACATGGATATCTAGGATTTATTTGAAATATGGAGTCCAAAGCGAATCTGAGCAGGGTCTGGGCAGAGACTCAAATCTCCGAAGCGTCATGCGAGGTCCTATCGTGAAAGCAATTACTGCCGCACTGCAGGCTGCAATCATCGCCCTGGCAACCCTCTCGTTCACGGGCGAAGCAAAAGCAGGTGGACTCATAGAATGCAACAACTGCGCATCTCCCAAATCCGTTGCGCTGCAGTCGGGGTCCGGGCTCACAGTAATAATTGACTTCGAGAAAGTGCAGCTCACCGCCTTCAATGTCGAGTACGATCGTGAACTGAGAAAATGGCGCGCCGTCTCCACACCGGTTCCCAGTCAGATCCAAATGGCGTTTCTACGAATCGTAGAGAGTGTGTCAAGCACCAATGACCAACCCGACCAAGCCTTTCCTAAAGCAGGCGGGGGCGCCGTCGTCCCCATGCATCCCGACAACCCAGGAAATTCAAACGGGATGCGATTTCCCGATGCTTACAAATCCTCAGACGCCTTTGAGATCGTCAACTCCGCAACCATGAGAACGCGACTGGGCCAGCTTAGACTCAACTTCCAAGTGCAACACTCGACAATCGCGTAGGCTGCAGGCAT